>JBNKFC010000476.1:0-2852 GCA_050289105.1 Paracoccaceae bacterium
GTCAGTTCCAGCGGCGTGTAGGGCCGCACCCCTTCCACCTTCTCGATCGTGTTCTCGAGGTAGAAGAGCGGTGCGATTTCCACGATCCCGCCGACCGTGACCACGGCGAAGGCGCCGATCAGGAGGGCCGTCGCATTGGTCTCAAGGAACTTGTGCTTTTCAAGAATACCCATGATCCGGGCCCCCTTATTCGGCCGGGACAGCGTTGGACGCACCAGCCACGGCCGGCTGCTTCGCAACGGTTGCCCAGAGGTTGTAGACCATGATCAGCGCACCGGTGAGGTAGAGAACCCCGCCGAGACCCCGCACCACGTACATCGGGAACTTCGCGGCCACGGTGTCGGCGAAGGCGTTCACGAGGAAGCCCTGGCTGTCAACTTCGCGCCACATCAGGCCTTCCATGATCCCGGTGACCCACATCGAGGCGGCGTAGAGCACGATCCCGATCGTGGCGAGCCAGAAGTGCCAACTCACGAGGCTGAGGCTGTAGAGCCGCTCGCGGTTCCAGAGCCGCGGCACGAGGAAGTAGAGCGCGCCGAAGGTGATCATGCCGTTCCAGCCAAGGGCGCCGGAATGAACGTGACCGATGGTCCAGTCGGTGTAGTGGCTGAGCGAGTTCACAGCCTTGATCGACATCATCGGGCCTTCGAAGGTCGACATGCCGTAGAAGCCGACGGAGACCACCATCATGCGGATGATCGGATCGGTGCGGAGCTTGTCCCAAGCGCCCGAGAGGGTCATCAGGCCGTTGATCATGCCACCCCAGGAGGGCATCCAGAGGATGATCGAGAACACCATGCCCAACGTCGAGGCCCAGTCAGGCAGTGCGGTGTAGTGCAGGTGGTGCGGACCGGCCCAGATGTAGAGGAAGATCAGCGCCCAGAAGTGGATGATCGAGAGTTTGTAGCTGTAGACAGGACGTTCGGCCTGCTTCGGCACGAAGTAGTACATCATCCCGAGGAAACCCGCGGTCAGGAAGAAGCCCACGGCGTTGTGGCCATACCACCACTGCGTCATCGCATCCTGTACGCCGGCGAAGACTTGCACCGACTTGGAGCCGAAGAGCGACACCGGGATGGCGAGATTGTTGACGACATGCAGCATCGCGATCGTCACGATGAACGACAGGTAGAACCAGTTCGCGACGTAGATATGCGGCTCTTTGCGCTTGATGATCGTGCCGAGGAAGACGGCGAGGTAGGCGACCCAGACGATGGTCAGCCACCAGTCGACGTACCATTCCGGCTCGGCATATTCCTTCGACTGCGTGGCGCCGAGGATGTAGCCGGTCGCGGCCAGCACGATCACGAGCTGGTAGCCCCAGAAGACGAACCAGGCGAGATTGCCGCCCCAGAGGCGGGCGGCCGACGTGCGCTGGACGACATAGAAGGACGACATGAGAAGCGCGTTGCCCCCGAAGGCGAAGATCACCGCCGAGGTGTGCAGCGGGCGCAGCTTGCCGAAGTTCAGGTAGCCTTGCGTCAGCTCGGAGAAATTCAGAGCGGGAAAGGCAAGCTGGAAGGCGATCGTCACGCCCACGAGGAAGCCAACAACCCCCCAGAGCGATGTCGCGATCACGCCCGCGCGCACCACTCCGTCATTGTATTCGTTCACCGGCGTCGGCCGGCTCTCGCCCGTGCGGCGCAGCACCCACAGAAAGGTCAACGCGGCGGCGAGCATCACCGTCAGCGCGTTCACCATATAGGCCAGATCATGCGCGTAATTGGCTGCAATCGCGGCAAGTACCGCGATGGCGCCAAGCACGGCGAGCTTTATGTAATCCCACATGTCAGCGTTCCCTCGTCATGCCTTCACCGCCCGATTCGTTAACGCCCGGGCGGTCTTCGACTGGTCGGGTTTTGGACGGGCGGGGCAGTGGATGCCTTGATCTGGGTCAAATCCTGCCGCCGCCTCGCTTGATCCTTGTCAAAGCCGGTTCCCCGGCGACACGGCTAATGTTCACCGGACGCCGGTAGGCGTATCAAAAGGAGAAGTCCGATGGCCTTCAAGTCCATTCTCACCATAGTCACCGACCCGAAGGGCGCGGCCTCCCAGATCGACGCCGCTGTCGCCTTGGCAAGGCGCGAAGACGCGCATCTCGACGTGCTCTGCATTGGCGTCGACCGAACGCAGACCGGCTACTATTATGCCGGCGCCACCGCGATCCTCACGCAGGAGGCCTACAATCAGGCCAAGGAAGAGGCCGCCGCCGCCGAGGCGGCCGTGCGCGAGCGGCTCGACTCCGAGGATATCCGCTGGGGCGTCGATACCGCCGTCGCCCAGATCGGCGCGCTTGGCGGGCCGGTCGCCATGCTCGCCCGGTTTTCCGACCTCGTCGTGCTCGCCAAGCCCTACGGAAAGTCCGGCAACCAGGCGGCCGAGGCGATTCTCGAAGCCGCGCTCTTCGAAGGCCGTGCGCCGGTCCTCGTCCTGCCGGACGGCTATGACGGGGCCGAGTTCGGCAAGCGCGTCGTGCTCGCCTGGAACCAGAGCGACGAGGCGCTGATCGCCGCCCGCGCCGCGATGCCGCTTCTCAAGGCCGCGACTGCGGTGGACATCACGATCATCGACCCGCCCACGCACGGGCCGGAGCGCTCGGATCCGGGCGGGATGCTGTCGCAGCTTCTCTCGCGCCACGGCGTCCATGCCGAGGTGTCGGTCCTGGCCAAGACCCTGCCGAAGACCTCCGAAGTGCTCTCCCGCCATGCCCGCGACGTGAGCGCTGACCTGATCGTCATGGGGGCCTATGGTCATTCCCGCTTCCGCGAGGCGATCCTCGGCGGCGCGACCCGCAACATGCTGGAAATGGCCGAGGTCCCGGTCTTCATGGCGCACTGACCCGGCGGCCGAGT
>JBNKFC010000477.1:0-3837 GCA_050289105.1 Paracoccaceae bacterium
AAACCCCGTGACCGTCGCGGTCAGTCGTGTCGCCTGCCACAGGCTCAGCCCCGGCAGCATGCGCCAGCGCACCAAAGCGCCGGTGACCAGCCCGAAACCTAGGACCTGCGAGATCGCGATGGCGGTGATGCCAGCGCGCCCGGCCTCCGCTCCGCCAACGCCGGTGCCAAGAAACCTGTGAACCACCGCATCGTAGCGGCCAAGCGCCCGGAAGCTCACGAATGTCGCCGCGATGGACGCGGCCCATTGCAAGGGCGAGATGCACATCAACGCCGCCTGGATCGCCGCGATATCAATTGCTGCGATCCGGTCACCGAGAAGGAAGAGAAAAAAGAGGACCGCGGCGACGGGCAAGAGCTGGCGCAGGGCCGCCCGGCCGAGCGGGACCGCCGCGTCGTGCTCCGCAAATGCAGAAATTCGCCCCGTCCTGTCCCGTCTCATCGCCGTCCCACCCTTCGCCGCATCCGGAAAAGGGTCTAGGCGAGGTCGGTTCACATCGGCTTAACGGCGGTGCGTGACCTTCGGTCGGATGACGCGATGCCGGAGCTGCGCGCTCCGGCCCGCCGATCAGATCTCGGACATGATCTGGCGCTTGGCCTCGATCATCAGCTCGGCCATCTTGGCGCGGATCGTCATCTCGTCGGCCCTGCCGTCGAGATCGCCAGCCACCTTGCGGTAGACATCCTCGTCACCCGCTTCTTCGAAATCCGCCGCGATGACGTCCCTGGCATAGGCCGCGGCTTCGTCGCCCGACTTGCCCAGAAGCTCTGCCACCCAGAGCCCGAGAAGCTTGTTGCGGCGCGCTTCGGCCTTGAACCGCATTTCCTCGTCATGGGCGAATTTGGCCTCGAAAGCGTTTTCGCGGTCGTCGAAGGTGGTCATTCCGGGGCCCCCATCTGGTCAGGTTTCGTTGCCCCCCATATGCCCGCCGCGCCCCGGCTTCGCAAGTCCCCTGTCGGCGGGTTCCCGGCAATGGCTTGCGGCATGGGGCGGCTTGGCCTATAGCCGGCTCAGAAGCGCCCGGCATCCCGGCGCGCCCGAACGGAGCTATCATGGCACGTCGCAAGAAGATCTACGAAGGCAAGGCGAAGATTCTTTACGAAGGTCCGGAACCCGGCACCTACGTGCAGTATTTCAAGGACGACGCAACCGCCTTCAACGCTCAGAAAAAGGCGACGATTGAAGGCAAGGGCGTGCTCAACAACCGGCTTTCGGAATTCTTCATGCAGGGGCTGACGAATATCGGCATCCCCAACCATTTCATCCGCCGCATCAACATGCGCGAACAGCTGATCCGGCAGGTCGAGATCATCCCGCTGGAAGTGATCGTGCGCAATTTTGCCGCCGGATCGCTGTCGAAGCGCCTCGGGATGGAGGAGGGGACAGCCCTGCCGCGCCCGATCGTCGAGTACAGCTACAAGAACGACGCTCTCGGTGACCCGATGGTCTCCGAAGAATACATCCTCGCCTTCGGCTGGGCCAACCAGCAGGACATGGACGACATCGTCTCGCTCGCGCTCCGGGTCAACGACTTCCTCTCGGGCGTTTTCTACGGCGTCGGCATCAAGCTCATCGACTTCAAGATCGAGATCGGGCGGATCTGGGACGGCGATTTCATGCGGCTCATCGTCGCCGACGAGATCTCGCCCGACAGCTGCCGGCTCTGGGACATCAAGACCGGCCAGAAGCTCGACAAGGATGTGTTCCGTCGCGATCTGGGCAGCCTGACGGATGCCTATTCCGAGGTCGCGCGCCGTCTCGGCGTCCTGCCGGCGCAGACGACCCACCTCACCAAACCTACGCTGATCAACTGAAAGGCCGCCCGACGATGAAAGCCCGTGTCCATGTCATGCTCAAGGATGGTGTTCTCGACCCGCAGGGCGAGGCGGTCAAGCACGCGCTCGGGACGCTCGGCTTTTCAGGCGTCGAAGCTGTGCGGCAGGGCAAGGTGATCGAGCTTGATCTGGCGGCGACCGACAAGACCGCCGCCGAGGCCGAGGTCAAGGCGATGTGCGAAAAGCTTCTCGCCAATACCGTGATCGAGAAATACACCGTCGAGATCGCCTGATGCGCGCGGCGCTCCTGACCCGCTACCGCGCGCCGCTCGACATCACCGACCTTCCCGACCCGGACTGCCCCGAGGATGGCGTGATCCTGCGGACGCTGGCTTGCGGTGTGTGCCGCTCCGACTGGCACAGCTGGACCGGCTCGGACCCGGACATCACGCTGCCGCAAATCCCCGGCCATGAGTATTGCGGCGTGGTCGAAGAAGTCGGTCCCCTCGTCAGCCGATGGAAAACCGGCGACCGCGTCATCGCGCCCTTCATTCTTGCCTGCGGACACTGCCCGGCCTGTGCGGCCGGCAACCAGACCACCTGTCCCACCCAGATCATCCCCGGCTTCACCCATCCCGGCGCGTTCGCCGAACGCATCGCGGTCGCGCGCGCCGACCAGAACCTCGCCGAGCTGCCCGAGACGATGGACCCGGCGCTCGCCGCGGCCCTCGGCTGCCGGGTCACGACCGCCTGGCACGGTCTCACGGGCCGCGCGGGCCTGCGTGCGGGTGAATGGCTCGCCGTCTTCGGCACCGGAGGGGTCGGGCTCTCGGCCATGCTCCTTGCCCGCGCCTTGGGCGCGCGGGTCGTCGCCGTGGACGTGGTCGCCGAAAAACTCGCCCACGCGGCCGCCCACGGTGCCGATGCCGTCGTGAACGCCGCCGAAACAGACCCGGCCGAGGCGGTCCGCGAGATCACCGGCGGCGGCGCGCATGTCGCGGTGGAGGCGCTCGGGATCGAGGCCACCACCGTCAACGCGCTGAAATCGCTCCGCAAACTCGGTCGCATGGTGCAGATCGGCATGCCGGCCGGCAAACATACCGAGATGACGCTGCCGATGGATGCGGTCTATTCTGGCCAGCTCGCGATTTACGGCACGCGCGGCATGCCGGCCTGGCGCTACCCGAGCCTTCTGAACCTGATCGAGGCGGGGCATGTCGACCTCACCCCGCTCATCGCCCGCCGCGTCGCGCTGTCCGACGCCTCGGCGGAACTTGCCGCCTTCGACCACCCGGCGCCGCCCGGCGTCGCGGTCATCACCGATTTCAGCCGATGAGCCTTCTTCTTGGCCGAAATACTCCGGGGTTTGGGGCAGCGCCCCAATCCGCCGCTGGATTTCCCGCGCCGACTGCGCTACGAGCGCGACCATCCCCTTAGCCCGAGGATCGCCCATGAAAGCCGCCGTCATCACCTTTCCCGGTTCGAACTGCGACCGTGACCTCGCCGTCGCCTTCGAAAAGGCGGGGGCCGACGTGACGCGGGTCTGGCACAAGGATGCGGATCTCCCCAAGGGCATCGACATCGTCGCCATTCCGGGGGGCTTTTCCTTCGGCGACTATTTGCGCTGCGGTGCCATTGCCGCGCAGTCGCCGGTTGCGGCGGCCGTGAAGAGTTTCGCCGAGAAGGGCGGCCACGTCCTCGGGATCTGCAACGGCTTCCAGGTGCTGACCGAAACCGGTCTCCTGCCGGGCGTTCTCATGCGCAATGCCGGGCTCAAGTTCGTCTGCAAGACCGTGCAGCTAAAGGTCGAGACCGCCGACAGCGCCTTCACCAACGGCTGGAAGAAGGGCGACATCGCCTCCGTGCCGATCGCCCATCATGACGGCAACTACACGATCGACGCCGAAGGCCTGGCCAGGCTCAAGGCCGAGGACCGGATAGCCTTCACCTATGTCGACAACCCCAACGGATCGATGGCCGACATCGCTGGCGTCCTGTCGGCCAACCGGCGCGTCCTCGGCATGATGCCGCATCCAGAGCGCATGGCCGAGGCGGCGCATGG
>JBNKFC010000478.1:0-28073 GCA_050289105.1 Paracoccaceae bacterium
CGCATGGCCTAGCCCGGGCAAGGCGCGAGGCGGATTGCATCGCCGGCCGCGGCGCCGATCTCAAGGCAGGTCTCGCCGTCGCAGAGGCTCCAGCCGCCGCCCGTCGCGCCCGAGGCGGCCAGTGTCAGCGCGGGGACGGGGGGCAGGTCGGGGGTCCAGATCCACCACCCATCTTCAAGCCGGGCGCCGGGGCCGGGATCCATCCCGGCGCCCGAGCCCTTCACGGCGGCCTCGGTCAGACGCAGCGCGTCGCCCTCCACGACCCAGCTTTCGCGCCATTCGGTCTTTTCGACCGAGTGGCGCCAGCTGAGGTCGAAGCCGCCCGACGAGAGCGTCAGCGCGGTGGCGCCGACGAGAAGACAGGCCGCACTCACGCCGTCCTCGCGGCGCCGCCGCGCCAGATCAGGACTGCGAAGGCCACGGCAAGGGCGAAGCCCGCTTCGTCGGTGAGCGGAAGCGCGGCGACAAGCGTCACGGCCGCGGCAGCGGCGAGAAGGCGCAAGGGCCAGGAGAGCGGCCGGCCAAGCCAGCCGATCACCGCCGTGCCCCACAGGCCGATGGCCAACACGGTCTTGGCTACAATGTAGGCCACCGCCGGCCCGAAGCCGATCGCCTCGGCGAGGGGGCCGCCGTCCTGCAGCATCAGCGTGGGCGTGTAGACCGCCATGAAGGGGATGACGAAACCGGCCGCCGCGACCTTGATCGCCTCCATCGAGATCCTCAGTCCGTTTTCCTTGGCGATGGGCGCGGCGGCGAAGCAGGCAAGCGCCACCGGCGGCGTGAGGTCGGCGAGGATGCCGAAGTAGAAGACGAACATGTGGCTGACGATCAGCGGCACGCCAAGCTCCAGAAGGGCCGGCCCGGCGATCGAGGAGGTGATGATGTAGTTCGGAATCGTCGGGATCCCCATGCCGAGGATGATGCAGGTGATCATAGTCAGGATCAGCGACAGGATCAGGCTCTTGTCGCCGACATGGACAATGAACTGGCCGAAGGTGTTGGCCGCGCCGGTCAGCGTCATCGTGCCGATGATGACGCCGACGAGCGCACAGGCGATGCCCACGGGCAGCGCGGTCTTGGCGCCCTCGGCAAGGCTGTCGCGGCAGAGCGCCAGCGTCTCGCGCCCGCCCTTCGAGAGGGCGTTCCAGGCGATCAGCGTGGCGATTCCGGCGGCGACGGGCAGGATGCCGAATTCGAAGAAGGCGGCCGCGACGGCGCCGAGGCCGATCCAGAAGAGGATGCGGATCACGCCTGCCGGAAGCCCAAGCGCGATGGAGCCGCCGAGGATCAGCATCACCGTGAGTGCCAGGCCAATCGTTCCCGCGTAAAGCGGGGTGAAGCCCGAGAAGAGGAGGTAAACGAGGACGGCCAGCGGCAGGATGAGATACCAGTTCTCCCGCAGCGCGCGCATCGGTGAGGGCAGTTCGGATCGCGCCAGACCCTTCAGGCCGTGACGTCCGGCCTCCAGATGCACCATCCAGAAGGCCGAGGCGAAGTAGAGGATCGCCGGGATCAGGGCGGCCTTGACCACCTCGACATAGTCGACGCCGAGGGTCTCGGCCATGATGAAGGCGACCGCGCCCATCACCGGGGGCATAAGCTGTCCGCCCATGGAGGAGGTGGACTCGACCCCACCCGCGAAGGCGGCGCGGTAGCCGAAGCGCTTCATCAGCGGGATCGTGAACTGCCCCGTCGTCACGACATTCGCGACGCCAGAGCCGGAGATCGTGCCCATCAGGCCCGACGACACGACCGCGACCTTGGCGGCACCGCCTTGTTTGTGCCCGACAAGGCCCAGCGACACGTCGGTGAAAAGCCGGATCATGCCCGCCCGTTCGAGGAACGAGCCGAAGAGGATGAAGAGGAAGATGTAGGACGACGAGACGTAGGTGGGGATGCCGTAGATCCCTTCGGTCCCGTAAGCCATGTGGTCGATCACCTGCGCGAAATCGTAGCCGCGATGGTTGAGCGGCGAGGGCAGGTGTTGGCCGAAGAGGCAATAGGCGAGGAACGTGCCCGCGATGATCGGTAGCGCCGGTCCCATCAGCGACCATGCTGCGGCGAAGACCGTCGCGAGGGCAACGATGCCGAAGACGATGTCGCGTGTCAGGGGATCGCCGGCACGGAGGATGAGTGGGGTATATTCCCACCACTGGTAGACCGCGACCGAGACCCCGGCGAAAGCCATGGCCCAGGCGAGCACCTTGAACGCTTTCGGCTTGTTCCGCACCGCCGCGAGCAGAGGAAAGCCCAGAAGCACGAGGAACCCGACATGGACGGCGCGGACGATCTGGCTGGAAAGGTCGACGAGATGCGCCGCGGTGGCGATCTGGAACGTCGAAAAGGCGACGGCGATCCAGAAGAGGATGCGCCCCTCGGACGTGGCGGGGAAGCTTTCGGCCAAGGGATCGTGCAGCCCCAGATC
The DNA here is from genome assembly GCA_050289105.1 of Paracoccaceae bacterium. Taxonomy (GTDB): domain Bacteria; phylum Pseudomonadota; class Alphaproteobacteria; order Rhodobacterales; family Rhodobacteraceae; genus Albidovulum. The sequence continues at coordinate 2,426 of JBNKFC010000478.1, forward strand.
GGGCGCGTCCTGCGGCATGTCGTGATAACTGTCCCGAGACATCTGCGGCTTTCTCCTCCCCCTCGAAAACCGGTGCGGTCCGGGCGGCGCGACGGCCGCCCGGACTTGGTGACCTTACATCAGGCCGACTTCCTTGTAGTAGCGTTCGGCGCCCGGATGCAGCGGGATCGGCATCCCGTTCAGGGCGTTTTCCAGCTTGATCTGGGCGGCAGCCTTGTGGGCGGCCTCCAGTTCTCCAAGGTTCTCGAAGAGGAGCTTGGTCATCTGGTAGGCGGTTTCTTCGGAAACGTCCTCATGCGTGACGAGGAAGTTGACCACGGCCACCGTCGGCACGTCGGCATCCTGTCCCTCGTATGTGCCGGCCGGGATCGTCGCGGCGATATAGGGCGCGCCAAGCTTCTCGGCGACCTCGACCGGAATCGCGACCAGGTTGATCGGCTGCGAGGCGGCCAGATCCTTCAGCGAGGCGACCCCGAGGCCGGCGGACTGCAGCGTTGCGTCAAGCTGGCGGTTCTTCATCAGCTCGACCGATTCCGCGAAGGGCAGGTATTCGACCTTGCCGAGATCGTCATAGCTCATCCCCGCCGCGGCGAAGATCGCGCGGGCGTTCAGTTCGGTGCCCGACTTTGCCGCGCCGACCGACATCCGCACGCCTTTGAGCGTGTCGAGCGAGACGGCCCCGCATTCCGAGCATGCCGCGATCTGGATGTAGTTCGGATAGACGGCGGCGATGCCGCGCAGCTTCGACAGCGGCTCCTTGAAGCCGACATCGGCGTTGCCCTCCCAGGCGAATTTCACCGAATCCCCGAGCGCGAGTGCCAGTTCCCCCTTGCCCTGCTGGAGCAGGTTCAGGTTCTCGACCGAGGCCTTGGTCGACTGCACCTGGGTCCGGGCGCCGGGAATGTTGTCGGCATAGATCTTCGACAGGCCGACGCCGAGCGGGTAGTAGACGCCCGACGTGCCACCCGTAAGGATGTTGATGAATTCCTCCGCCTGCCCGGTCGCGGGTGCCGCAAGTGTGGCGGCCGCGAGGAGTGCGGCGACTTTGCCCTTCAGATTGATCATGCTGTCCTCCCAATGACGCATCGTCCCGTCCGGGTCGCCCGAGCGGGGATGGCGATTGCTAGTCGGCGCGGCGCGGCGCGCACAAATCCTTTCCCCGGCAGGCGCAAACTTTCCGCGCAGGTTCCCGCCACGCCTGTCGCAACTTCCTGCCGCGGCGGCGTGCCTTCGGTCTGGCCTTCGCCCCCTGGCCATGGCTAGACTGCCGACCCGGAGGAGGAGCGGCATGATCCGACGCGCGGCGGCTCTGGCCGTCTTTCTGGTGCTGATGGCGGGCGTCTCCGGCGGGGTCTGGTGGCGCGCCCTCACCGACGGGCTGTCGCGGCTGGAAGAGCGTGGGCAGGCAGATCTTGCGCTTGCCGGCGACCGGCTTCTCGGGCAACTCCAGCGCTACCGCGAGATGACCGTGCTGATGGCCGATCATCCCGACGTTCTGGCGCTCGCGCTCGACCCCGCAAGGGCGCCCGAACCGGTGGACGCGCTATTGCAGCGCACGGCCGACATGACGCGATCAGACGAGCTGATGCTGACAGACAGGTCGGGGCGGGTCCTCGCGGCATCGGGGTCGGACAAGGGAGCCGACCGCTCCGCCACACCTTATTTCAAGCGTGCGATGCAGGGCGCGCTCGGCTTTCATCACGAAATCGACCCCGTGACCGGGCGGCGGTTCTTCGTCTATGCCGCCCCGGTCTTTTCGCCTGATGGGCCGGTCGCAGGGGCGCTCATCTCGCGGATCGACACCGAGGCGGTCGAGGTGATCTGGCGCGGAGAGCCGATGATCGTCTTCTTCACCGACCGCGATGGCGTGGCCTTCGTGTCGAACCGGGACGAGCTGATCCTCGTACGGCTTGCGCTGCTGCCGGACGGCGGGGCGAGCGACAACCTGTTGCGGCGGGAGGAGCGGATGCTGGGTCGCCATGCGGTGTGGAACCTCGACGGCGGGCCCTACCTGCCTAGCCACGCGCTCCACCTCACCCGCGATCTGCCAGTGATCGGGATGACCGGCGAAGCGCTGGTGGACGTGGCGCCGGCCGAACGGCAGGCGATGCTGCAGGGGCTGATGGCGGCGGCGATCTGCCTCGGCCTCGGCGCGGTGCTCTTCGCGCTTCTCGAACGGCGCCGGGCGCTGGGCGTGCGGCTTGCCGCGGAGGCCGAGGCGAATGCCCGGCTCGAAGGCCGCGTGGTCGAGCGCACGCAGGAACTCACCGAGGCCAACGACCAGCTTCGGCGGGCGCAGGCGGAGCTGGTGCAAGCCGGCAAGCTCTCTGCCCTTGGCCAGATGTCGGCCGGCATCAGCCATGAGCTGAACCAGCCGCTGATGGCGATCCAGTCCTACGCCGAGAATGCCGGCCTCTTCCTCGCCCGGGACGAACCGGCGCGGGCCGCGGAAAACCTCGGCCGGATCTCGGACCTTGCCCGCCGCATGGGGCGGATCATCAAGAACCTGCGCGCCTTCGCCCGCCAGGAAAGCGAGGGAATGAGCGACGTGGATCTCGGTCAGGCCGTCGCGGCCGCGCTGGAACTGACCGAGGCGCGGCTCAGGTCCGCGGCGGTGCAGGTCGACTGGTCCCCACCTGCGCGGCCAGTCTGGGTCCGGGGCGGGGAAGTGCGGCTCCAGCAGGTTCTGGTCAATCTTCTGTCGAACGCCGCCGACGCGATGGAGGGGGGCGGGACGGTGACGATCCGGCTTGCCCGGGCCGGCAAACGGGTCAGGCTGAGCGTCGCCGATACCGGGCCGGGCATCGCCGAGCCCGACCGCATCTTCGATCCCTTCTATTCGACGAAAGAGGTCGGGGCGAGCGAGGGCATGGGCCTTGGCCTGTCGATCTCCTACGGAATCGTGCAAAGCTTCGGCGGCACGATCGTCGGGCGCAACCGCGAGGGCGGCGGCGCGGAATTCACCGTGGATCTCGACGCGGCGGTGCGGGGGGCAAGGGCAGCATGACGGACAGAGTGCTTCTCGTGGACGACGACCGCGCGGTGCGCGATGCGCTGGGCCAGACGCTTGAACTTGCCGGGCTGCATCCGACCTTGGCAAGCAGTTACATCGAGGCCAAAGATCATATCTCGGCTGATTTCGACGGCGTCGTTGTCAGCGATATCCGTATGCCCGGAAAGGACGGCTTCGCGCTCCTCGATCATGCCCGCAAGGTCGATCCCGACCTGCCGGTGATCCTGCTGACCGGCGAGGGCGACGTGCCGACGGCGGTAAAGGGGATGGCTGGCGGCGCCTTCGATTTCCTTGAAAAGCCGTGCGGTCCGTCGGATTTCCTTGCCGTCGTCGGCAAGGCGCTCAGGACGCGGGCGCTGGTCCTGGAGAACCGGGCGCTGAAGCGCGAGATCCGGCGCGGCGACGCGGCGGCGCGGATGCTGGTCGGCACGTCGACGCTGTCCGAACAGATGCGCGAGGCGGCCCGGCGCGCGGCTCGGACCTCCGCCGAGGTCCTGATCTCCGGTCCGCCGGGGGCAGGGACGGCGAAGGTGGCCGAGGTCGTCCACCTTCTCTCGGCCGCCGCGATGCGCCCCTTCCAGAAGCTGTCCGCGGCCTCGGCGGCAACCGAGACCCTGGCCGCTGCGTTCGAACGTGCCGAAGGCGGGTCGATCTTTCTCGACGAGGTAGCGGCATTGCCGCCGGCGGCGCAGTTCGCGCTCCTTGACCTCATCGACGCCCATCCCGGCACGAGGGTCATCGCCGGCACCTACCGCGATCTCACGCGAGAGGTCGCGGAGGGACGCTTCAACCCCGATTTCTTCTACAAGCTCGACGTGATGCGGGTGCGCATCCCGGCGCTGACCGAACGGCCGGAGGACATCCCCGTCCTTTTCCGCCACTACGTCGCCGTCGCCTGCGAACAGTCGGACCTGCCGATGCCCGAGATCACGCCCGAGGTCATCGCCGACCTTGTCGCGCAGGACTGGCCCGGCAATGCCCGCGCGCTGATGAACGCCGCGATGCGCTTCGCGATGGGGCTGAGCGAAAGCAATGGCAGCGCCGCGGAGCCGGGGCTCGCGGGGCACATGGCGCGGGTCGAGCGCTCGCTCCTCGTCGAGGCGCTGGTGCGCCACGGTGGCAACGCGACCGAGGCGGCGGCAGCGCTGAAACTGCCGCGCAAGACCTTCTACGACAAGCTCGCGCGGCATGGGGTCCGGGCCGAGGACTATCGCGGCTGATGCATTCAGGCGTCGCCGACGGAAGCAAGGTGAAAGGCTAATTTGACGCCGCACGCCCGCTTGGAGCTCGGTGCTGAAATGTCGCGCTGACCTTCCCGCATGTCTGGCCCGGGCGATCAGCCCAGGCCGCGCCCGACCCTCCCCCCGGGAGGGCGCATTGCGACGTCTATCTCATGAGAACCGTAGGAGGCATGTGGCAGGATAAACCGTCCTGCACCGCCGCAGAAAAGCTCCCACCCAGAGTCGGGCGCGTCCCTTTGTGCGGTGATGGGACCGTCGGCTTAGTCCAGCAAAGCGGATAAGAGCTTCGAAGATATGGCGGGCGTTACATTGCTTGTGTCTAGGAGCTTTCGCACGATTCCTGGATGGATAGGTTCGAACATGTGTGCGGATTTCCGCACAGTGAGCGATAACGCCTGTGTGAGTTTTCGCCCGACTTTGGCAACAGCCACCACAAGAAAATTCTTTAACGCACTGAAGCAAATATTAAAAATACCACCCGCGCTGCCATCAAAACTAATCGTTGATCGTTGGGTCCTGCGCCGTTCTCCTGTTCCCGATCGCCGCAGATGCGGCGTGATGAACCAATACCGAGACGACGGGAGGATTCCGATGAAGACCATGACAACCGCCATGACGGCGATTGCGCTTGCCCTGTCCGCTGGCGCGGCGCTGGCCACACCCGGCTGCGACGAGGGCGAGATCGTGATGAAGTTCGCCCATGTGACGAACGCCGACAAGCACCCGAAGGGAATTGCCGCGTCGCTCTTCGCCGAGCGGGTGAACAACGAAATGGACGGCACCGCCTGCATGGAGGTCTATCCGAACTCCACGCTCTACGACGACGATCAGGTGCTCGAAGCCATGCTTCAGGGCGACGTCCAGTTCGCGGCGCCCTCGCTTTCGAAGTTCGAGGCCTTCACCAAGAAATTCCAGATCTTCGACCTGCCATTCATGTTCAAGAACATCGAGGCCGTCGACGGGTTCCAGAACTCCGAGACCGGTCAGGCGATGAAGGACTCGATGGCCCGGCGCGGCCTGCAAGGGCTTGAGTTCTGGCACAACGGGCTGAAGCAGATGTCGGCCAACAAACCCCTCGTTTCGCCCTCGGACATGAAGGGACTGAAGATCCGCGTCCAGCCGTCCGACGTGATCGTCGCGCAGATGGAAGCGCTCGGCGCCTCGCCGCAGCCGATGGCCTTCGCCGAGGTCTACGGTGCGCTGCAGACCGGCGTCGTCGACGGGCAGGAGAACACCTGGTCGAACGTCTACGGCCAGAAGTTCTACGAGGTGCAGGACGGCACGACCGAGACCAACCACGGCGTTCTCGACTACCTCGTCGTGGCCTCGACCGACTGGCTCGACAGCCTCGACCCGGCGGTGAAGGACCAGGTTCTGACGATCCTCAAGGAAGTCACGGTCGAACGGAACGCGGCCGTCAACGAGGTCGACCAGCAGGCCCGCCAGGCGATCCTCGACGCCGGCGGCGTGATCCGCGAACTGACGCCCGAGCAGCGCCAGGAATGGGTCGATGCGATGAAACCCGTCTGGGACAAGTTCGTCGACGGTGTCGGCCAGGACAACATCGACGCGGCGCAGGCCTTCAACTCCGGTAGCTGAGCCACCACTCACGGACGGAGTTGACCGGGCCCGGCTGGGGATGGCCGGGTCCGGATCTTGCGAGAGGGGGAGGGGGAGATGAGCGGACATTACGAGCCCGCAACGGGCTTCGGCCGTTTCGTGCACGAATTCGAGGAAACCTTCATCGCGGTCATCCTTGGCCTGATGACGGTGATCACCTTCGCGAACGTGGTCTTGCGCTACGTCTTCAACTCCTCGCTGATCTGGGGGTTGGAACTAACCTCGGCGCTCTTCGCCTGGCTTGTCCTCTTCGGCATGTCCTATGCCGTGAAGGTGACGGCGCATCTGGGCGTCGATGCCGTGATCAACATCCTGCCCCATCGCGGGCGGCGCATCCTCGCGCTCGTGGCGGCGGCCTGCTGTCTGGCCTACGCTTTCCTGCTGATGAAGGGCGCGTGGGACTACTGGGCGCCCTTTGGCGGGTTCGAGCAGACCGGCGGCCGCTGGTTCCCCGAAGGCTTCATCAAGACCCGGGATCAGGCCTGGTACGAGACCGAGCAGATCCCGATGCCGGACTGGCTGCGCTTCATTGAGCCGATCTTCAATCAGGGCGAACACTACGAGAAGCTGCCGCGCTTCATCCCCTACGCGATGCTGCCCTTAGGCTGCGCGCTGTTGCTCTTCCGCCTGATCCAGGCGATCTGGGGCCTCGTCACCGGCACCCGCGATAGCCTGATCGTCAGCCACGAAGCCGAGGATGCCGTCGAGGATGTCCGTCACCTGAACTACGAGGAATAAGACATGGAAGTCGTTCTCCTCTTCGTCATGGTCATCGGCTTCATGCTGATCGGCGTGCCGATCGCAATCTCGCTCGGCCTCGCCTCGACCCTGTTCCTCCTGTGGTTCTCCGACACCTCGCTCGCCTCGATTGCGCAGACGCTCTACCAGGCGATGGAGGGGCATTCGACGCTGCTGGCGATCCCGTTCTTCATCCTCGCCTCGTCCTTCATGTCGACGGGCGGCGTGGCCAAGCGGATCATCCGTTTCTCCATCGCCTGCGTCGGGCACCTGCCGGGCGGGCTCGCCATCGCCGGGGTCTTCGCCTGCATGCTCTTCGCGGCGCTTTCCGGGTCGTCCCCCGCGACCGTGGTCGCCATCGGCTCCATCGTTATCGCGGCGATGCGGCAGGTGGGTTATTCCAAGGACTTCGCGGCCGGTGTCATCTGTAACGCCGGCACGCTCGGCATCCTCATTCCGCCCTCGATCGTGATGGTCGTCTACGCCTCGGCCACCGACGTCTCGGTCGGACGGATGTTCCTCGCCGGCGTGTTCCCGGGGCTGCTCGCCGGCGGCATGCTGATGGTAACGATCCTGATCTGGGCGGTCTGGAAGAACTTGCCCAAGGGCGAGTGGCTCGGCTGGGGCGAGATCGCCGAAAGCTTCGGCGAGGCGTTCTGGGGGCTGATGCTGATCGTCATCATCATGGTCGGCCTTTACGGCGTGCCCGGCATCACCAATGCCATCTTCACGCCGACCGAAGCGGCGGCCGTCGCCTCGGTCTGGGCCTTCATCGTCGCGACCTTCATCTACCGCGACATGGGACCCCTGGCGCGGGACGGGGGGAACCTGTCGCTGATGCAGAAGCCGGTGGCGCTGGTCACCGCGTTCTTCCACCGCGACACCAAGGCAACGCTCTTCGAGGCCGGCAAACTCACGGTCACGCTGATGTTCATCATCGCCAACGCGCTGATCCTGAAACACGTGCTGACCGACGAGCAGATCCCGCAACAGATCGCCGCCGCGATGCTCGACGCGGGGTTCGGCAAGATCGTGTTCCTGATCATCGTCAACGTGATCCTGCTCATTGGCGGCCAGTTCATGGAACCGTCGGGCCTCATCCTGATCGTCGCGCCCCTGGTCTTCCCGATCGCCATCTCGCTTGGCGTCGATCCGATCCATCTCGGCATCATCATGGTGGTGAACATGGAGATCGGGATGATCACGCCGCCCGTCGGCCTCAACCTCTTCGTGACGAGCGGAGTGGCGGGGATGTCGATGATGCGGGTGGTGAAGGCGGCGCTGCCGTTCCTTGCCGTGCTCTTCGTCTTCCTGATCATCGTCACCTACGTGCCGATCCTCTCGACCTGGCTGCCGACCCAGGTGATGGGGCCGGAAACCATTGTGAAGTGAGGCTATGACCGGCGCTCAGGCGCCGGGCAGTTCCGAGGGTATCCACCAGTCGCGGCCACGCGGGGTTTCAACATATTCCGGCCAGCGGAAATGGATCGGCGGGGTGTAGTCGCAAAGCGGACGGATCCAGTCGGACCCGCCGATGCCGCCGCCGGTCCGCACGACGAACTCCTCATGCGCCGCTTCCCGCGCGCCCTCGTGTTCGAGAAGCCGGAGCGCCGAGAGGGCGAGGACCTTCGACGCCGTGCGCACCATCGGATCGATCGTCGCCGGAATCCCGCCGAGCGCGTTCATTACCCAGTCCGGGTAGGGGCGCCCGTCGGGCGATTTCAGCGCCGGCCGGGCGATGTAGAACCGCGCGGTGGGCGTGTGCCAGCACATGTCGGTGTAGTCGTCCGACGTCGAATGGGTCTGCGACGGCGCGAGGTCGCGGCGCAAGATCGCCTCGGCCTTTTCCGGGGAAACGAGACGGGACATCTCGTCGATGAAGGGTTCGGCCATCGGCTCCATCCCGAGATTGCGCTGGATCTCGCGCGCGACCTCCTTCGCCGCCTCGTCCCAAACCGGGGCGCCGACCGCCTCCATCGCCTGCCAGACGATGCGGGCCATCGCGTGATTGGCAAGGCCGGGGCGGGATTTCGACACCCAGTGCCGTTCCCAGCGGCAGCCGCTCATCAGGGCGGCGGCCTCAGCATTGCGGTCGAGGACGGCGGTGACCCGTTCGGCCATCTCCACCGTCGGCGTGCGGATCATGTACTGGATCTCTGCGAGCCCCGCCGGCAGGTTGTCGGCCGTCGCCTGACCGGCGGTCAGGATCGCCTCAGAGATCGACCAGCCACCCTGATGCGGCAGCATCGCCTCGCGGAGCGCCTTCGAGGACTGGTACATTAGCATCAGCGCGTCATTGGCCCCCGGCGCCCGAACGGCGGAATGTGACTGCGGGATCGGCGCACCGTCGGCCGCGCCCCAGCTTTCCGGCGCATCGCAGAGGAAGCGGTAGACCATCGCGTAGCCCGCCCCGCAATGCGTGTCCCAACGGACGGTATTGCACATCGGCAGCATGTAGAACGGATGGAAGGACAGCATCGCGGCCAGCCCGTCACAATAGCCCCGCGCGGCGTGGATCGGCTTTGATCCGCGCACCTTCTCGGCCGGCTCTCCCGTGAAGCGCAGGCCCCCCTTGATCCCATGCCGCTCCATCGCCGCCTTGGTCGCGAGCAGCCCGCCGAGCGCGCCGATGCCGAGGCCGGAATGCGGATCGGTATGGCCGCCCGCCTGGAAGCCGAGGCCCGCGCGCGGTTCGCGGCGGGGCGTGGCGGCCTGACAATTGCCCGGCACCGCGTCGTATTCGCCGTACATGCCGATCACCGGGCCGTCGCCGTTGCCCCATTCGGCGCAGAAGGCGGTGGGCATGCCGCCTGAGCCTTCCTCGACCGTGAAGCCCTCGGCCCGGAGGCGTTCGACATACCAGGCGGCGGAGCGGTATTCACGCCAGGCGGTCTCGCCGAAATCGAAGATCGTCGCGCACCATTCCGACAGTTCGGTGGCGCGCGCGTTGACGGCGGCAAGGGCGGTTTCCTGGGCGGCTGAGAGCGTCACGGCAGCACTCCTTCCGGTAGGTTGCGTTGACGTTGCGGCTTTTTTCCTCGCGAGGCAAGGCATGCGGCGGCAGCGGCAATGCGCCTGCCGGTCCCTGACCGTTCGTTAAGTTCACTGCGTGGCGGGCAGAAGCCAGACCGAATAGCGTGCATCGCGATAGATCCGGCGGCCCAGGTCTGACCGGGCGAGCCAATTGGCAAGCCCAGCGTTCCGCGCCGGAGCGACAAGTAGGGCGACGGGACGGTCGAGGCGTTCGATGTCTTCGAGGGCCTTGCTGCGCGCGCGATCGTCCGTGCCGTCGTAAAGCGCAACCACGTCGTTCCGCCGCGACGTGATCAGCGCCGGGTCGTAGCCCTTGACGTCCGCAAGAAGGAAATCGTTGCGAAACGTCATGCCGGGGTGCTTTCGCGCCGGGTCGTAGGGCACGTATTGCGAGCGCAGTGTCAGGACCGGAAGCTCCAGCTCGCTGTCGGCGGCAACGAGCACCGCGTCGGTGGGCGTGTCCTCGCGGATGGCCGCCAGGGCGCCAGCCATCGGGTCGGCAGCGCCGAGATCCTGATAAAGACCGTGATAGGCCAGAGGGGGCAGGCCCTCCGTCGTCTCGAACGTCCGCCGCGAAACCGAGTCGAGCGCGCCGCAAAGACACAGTCCCGCCAGCACCGCCGCGGCGAACCATGCGCCGGAGCGGTTCCGCCATGCAAAGAGCCTTTCGAGCGCGAGGCAGAGGAAGGGCATGAGCGAGAGCCCGACGGCGAAGACGAACTTGTACTCGTTCTCCTTGTTCGGAATGTGCAGACCGACCGCGAGGAGCCCCGCGCCGAGTGCGGACAGCACGAGCACCTGGGTGGCGAAAGGCCGGTCGGCAAGCTGCCTGCGCAGAAGGCAGAGCGCGGCGATCCCCGGCAGCGAAACTGCGGTCGCGGTCATGGCCGCATGCCGCCACACGGCGCCCGGGGTGGAAAGGCTCATCCCGACGTCAGACGCGCGCTGGCCAAGGGGAAGGACGACGACGAGGGCGGCGAGGAACGCGCCGAACGCGGCCAGCGCCGCGAGGTTGAGGGCGGCGGCCTTGTCACGCGGACCGGTCGCAGGGCGCGCGAAGAAAAGCGTCGCCGCGCGGGCACCGGCAACGCTGAGCGCGACCGGCAGGAACAGGGGATAGGCGAGGCTGATCGCCATCACCACGAGCGCGACGCTGACGACCTGCATCCGCGCCTCGCGTCCTTCGCGTCGGGGTTCGATCGCAAGGAAGATCAGCCCGGCCAGAAGCGTGATCGCGACCTGGTTGAGATTGAGCCGCAGGTGCTTGATGAGAAGGAAATCGTAGCGCGGATCGCCGAGGAGATAGGCCCAGCGCTGAAGTTCGGGAGCGACCGCGGTCATCAGCCTGCCGCCGAGGACCCCGACCGGATTAAGCGCGAAGGCAAAGAGGAAAGGTGCCGCGAGCATCGCCGGAAGGCCCCCGCCGAACCCGCGCGCGCAGATCATCGCGAAGCCTCCGAAGAGAGCGGCGAGCGTCAGGTTGATCGAAATGAAAGAGACAAGCGGCGACTGGTCGAGGGCCGTCGACTGGATCAGGAAGAACAGGTGACCGAACCACGGATAGGTGGCGGAGAGCCCCGCGAGCTGACGCTCCTCGGGCGCGAAGGGGTGGTCGCGCAGGGCATAGATCATATCCGAATGCAGCCAGGTATGACCCCAGAACGCCTTTTCCGCCGATCCGGCGAGGACGAGGCCGAGGAAAACCACGGGGACCGCGAGTGCCGAAAGGATCGCCGCCGCCCGTGCCGGCCCGGGCCAGGTGAACCCGCCGCGCGCCCGCCAGATCAGGGAAAGCGCGGGCAGGTTGAGAATGGGAAGCGCCGACACCGCAGCATCAGAGTTGATGCCGAGCGCCCGCAGCAGTTCGTATTCGCCGCTTGCGACCGAAAGCGAAAGGCCTGCCGAAAAGAGCAGACGGGTCCAGCTGTCGAAACGCCCGAAGACTGGCGAAAAGCCGATCAGGGCGCCGGGCAGCAGGAAGATCGCCGCGAAGGAAAGAGCCGAAAGAACCACGATATCAAAAGCCCCGTCGGATGCTCCGGGGAAGAAGCCAATGCCTGAGTAGGCTGCAAAAGTCCGAGGCGAGTCAATCGGAGGGGGCACTCAACTGCCGGGCGGTCCCAGATCCATGCACCGCAGGTGCGGGGGATGTTCGCCTTTTCTCTCAAGCCCGTGCGGATGGGAGCCTGACGGCCCAGACGCGGGCAGGAAGGCTGAACGGTGCCTCTCCGACTCGGGAAAGCAGTGCGGCCCGAAGCGCCTCTTGGCGGTCGGCCGGAAGGCTCTTGGCGTAGCCCGGGGCCGGCCCCGCACCGAGCGTGAAGGGTGTCCAGAAATCCTCGAAATCGGCGAAATCGCAGCTTCGTTCGATTGCGACGATCTCGGTGCCCGCACATCCGGCGCTGTCGCAAAGCGCGCGGAGCGCGGCTGGCGTGCAGACCGGAAACCGCCGCGCCTCGTCCAGTTCGGCCGCTGCCGGGTCGAGGCGGGCGGCCGTTTCCCAGAAGAGGTCGATCAAGCCCATCCCGCCGCCGGGATAGTCCCAGACATAGAAGGAGAGCCTGCCGCCCGGCCGCAGCACGCGGCGCATCTCTCGCAAAGCCGAGGCCCCGTCGGGTACGAAGTTCAGGACCAGCCCCGAGGTTACCGCGTCGAAGGTCTCCTCGGGAAAGGGCAGGGCCTGCGCATCCGCGACCGTGAACGTCGCGCGGGCGTTGCGGGTGCGGTCGCGCGCGCAGGCGACGAACCCCTCCGACGGGTCGATGCCCGTCACGGAAGCCGGGGCGGCGTTGTCTAGGATCGCCCGGCTGAGCTGTCCCGTACCGCAGCCGACATCGAGCCAATCCAAGTCGCCCGGTGCGCCAAGCCAGTCGAGAAATGCCTCGGCGATCAGCCCGCTCCAGCGGCCCATGTAGCGGTCGTAGGCGTCGCCCGCCGTCCAGGCATCGAATTGCGCATTCCTTTCCATCCGCCGCCTCCCGTTCAGCGGCAGAATAGCATGGATCGCGAAAAACCGGCGGCACATTCGGTCGAGGTGCCGAGGCGACGGTTCGGATCGGCGGCGAGGAGAAGAACGCCGCGGATGCGGACCTAGCTCCTGAAAAGAAGCTCCTGGGCCCTGCGGTCGGTCTGCAGGTTGGAGCGACGGTCCGCGGCGAGCGCGCGCCCGCGCTGGACCGCCGGTCGCGCTCCGACCTCGTCCAGCCAGCGCTTCAGGTTCGGTTTGTCGTCGAGCGTCTGTTGCTGACCCTCCCAGAGCGAGGCCCAGCCCCAGATCGCCATGTCGGCGATCGAATAGAAATCGCCTGCCACGTAGCGGTGTTTGGCCAACTGCCGGTCGAGAACGCCGTAGAGCCGCGCCACCTCGGCCCGGTAGCGGCCCTTGGCATAGGGCAGATCCTGCGGCGGTTCGAGCGCGGGTGCGTATTTGAGGAAATGATGCGCCTGTCCAGCCATCGGTCCGACCCCGCCCATCTGCCACATCAGCCACTGGTCGACCGCGACCCTGTCGCGTTCGCTCTTCCCGTAGAACTTGCCCGTCTTGCGAGCCAGATATAGCAGGATCGCGCCGCTTTCGAAGACCGAGATCGGCTTTCCGTCCGGCCCTTCGGGGTCGACGATCGCCGGCATTCGGTTGTTCGGCGCGATCCTGAGAAAGTCCGGGGCGAACTGCTCGCCCGCGCCGATATTGACGAGGTGGAGCGTGTAGGGCAGGCCCATCTCTTCCAGCGCGATGGAGATCTTCCAGCCGTTCGGGGTCGGCCAGTAGTAGAGTTCGATGGGCGTGGTCATCTCCGGTCCTTTCGTGCGCGACATCCTCGGTAGAGATCTGTGTCCATATCGGACGCTGCGCAATGTGCGCGGGCGCACAGGGAACCCTCAGCCAAGATCGTCGAGCAAGGATTGGGCGGTCAGGTAATGTCTCACGGACCAATAGCAGGCATCCTGTGTCGGTCTTGAGCAAATTACCGGTTTTCCGTCGACCTTGACCCGCCAGGTGCCGGAATCGAGGGCCTCTATCGGATAGATGTCGACACCGACCTGAACATCGCCAAGAGGCGAGGGCGCGGGCGTGGAACCCGGATCGGAGCAGGCGGCGAGCACCGTGACGACGACGAGGGCGGTGGAGCGGAACATGGCGTAAACCTCCGGAAGGGGAGGGTCAGTTGACCGCAAATCCCGCTGTCTCGCAAGGGTTCGACGCGGGCGCGGTCCGAGCGGCCGCGCCCGAACCGTGCGGGGGCAGGGCCGTCCGAAACCGTCGGCAAAACCAACCCCGGGCGACCGGTCGAACCCGGGCGAAAGCCCTTCGCGCCGCGCCCGCCGCCGGGGCCCGCGGCTGCGATCGGTATCGGGATGCGGTTGACCTGGTCGGCGCTTCGCGCTATCGCATCGCCTGTGGCGATTTGTTCACCGGATTGCGGGCCACGTTAAACATGCCGCTAAAGAGGTTGGAGGCTCGCGCCCCCACCTGTCCCGGTGGGGGCTTTTTTGTTGCCGGAGGGGCAGCCATGACAGACTGGAAAACACGCACGAAACTCGTCCACGCCGGCGCGCGGCGGAGCCAGTACGGCGAGATGTCTGAGGCGATCTTCCTCACCCAGGGTTTCGTCTACGAGAGCGCCGAGGAAGCCGAGGCGCGGTTCATCGAAGCGGGGCCGGACGAGTTCATCTATGCCCGCTACGGCAATCCCACGGTGCGCATGTTCGAAGAGCGCATCGCCGCGATCGAGGGGACAGAGGACGCCTTCGCGACCGCCTCCGGCATGGCCGCCGTGAACGGTGCGCTGACCTCGATGCTGAAGGCCGGCGACCATGTCGTCGCGGCACGGGCGCTCTTTGGCTCCTGCCTCTATGTTTTGGAAATCCTGGGACGGTTCGGCGTCGAGGTGACGCTTGTCGACGGGACCGATCTCGGCCAGTGGCGCGCGGCGGTGCGCGAGGGGACGAAGGCGGTCTTCCTCGAATCGGTGTCGAATCCGACGCTGGAGGTGATCGACGTGAAGTCTGTCGCCGAGATCGCCCATGGCGTCGGCGCGACAGTCATCGTCGACAACGTCTTCGCCACGCCGACCTTCTCGAAGGCCGTGGCGCTCGGCGCCGATGTCGTCGTCTATTCGGCGACCAAGCATATCGACGGCTCGGGCCGTTGCCTTGGCGGCGTCGTTTGCGGCACGAAACACTATATCCGCAAGGTGCTGGAGCCCTATCTCAAGCATACCGGCGCGGCGCTTTCGCCGTTCAACGCCTGGGTGATGCTGAAGGGGATGGAGACGCTGGACCTGCGCGTCCGCCAGCAGGCCGCGAATGCGCTGGAGATCGCCGAGACACTGTCGGGTCATACGAAGCTCTCGCAGGTGATCTATCCCGGCCTGAAGGGCCACCCGCAGCACCGGATCGCGATGGAGCAGGTGGGGGCGGGCGGCACGGTGGTGACGCTGGAGGTGGCGGGCGGGCAGGAGGCCGCGTTCCGTTTCCTCAATGCCTTGGAAATCGTGAAGATTTCCAACAATCTCGGCGACGCGAAATCGATCATCACCCATCCGGCCACGACGACTCACCAGCGCCTTCCGGCAGAGCAGAAAGTGATGCTCGGCATCACGCCCGGCCTTGTCCGGCTGTCCGTCGGGATCGAGGATGTGGAGGATCTTCTCGCCGACCTTCGTACCGCGCTCGACGCGGTCTGAGGTCGCGAAAGCGTCACGACTGTCCGCGTAAGGTTGGACAAGGGCGTGCGCGATCCCACATAATGGATCATCCGGGCCAGGACCGGATCTGTCAGGAGCGAGCGATGAATTTCGTGGGCGAGATTGACCGGGAACCGAACCGGGCCGAAGCGGAGGAGGCGCTGAGCGTTCTTCGCCGTTGGGCTGAGCATGCCGATCCGACCGAAGTCGCGCGGCTCGACCCCGCTATCGCGCGGCTTCTGCCGGATCGTGAGGTCGGAAATTACCCCGATCTTTCAAGGCAATATCCTGAAGATTTCATGCCTGACGCAGCCTATCGCGCCTCCATGCCCGACCTGCAGAACGGGCCGTCCAGTCTGATCGTCGGGGCGAAGGCCCAGATCCAGCATGTCGGCATCTCGAACTTCCGCCTGCCGATCCGCTTCCACACCCGCGACGGCGGCGACATCACGCTGGAGACGTCGGTCACCGGGACCGTCAGCCTCATTGGCGAGAAGAAGGGCATCAACATGAGCCGCATCATGCGGTCCTTCTATGCCCATGCCGAGCGGACCTTTTCCTTCTCGGTCCTCGAAGCGGTGCTTGCGGACTACAAGAAGGATCATGACAGCGTCGATGCGCGGCTGATGATGCGCTTCTCATTCCCGGCGAAGGTGACTTCGCTTCGTTCGGGTCTGAGCGGTTGGCAGTACTACGACATTGCGCTGGAACTGATGGAGCGCGACGGGCGGCAGAAGCGCATCACCCATCTCGACTATGTCTATTCCTCGACCTGCCCGTGCTCGCTGGAGTTGTCCGAACATGCGCGCCAGGCACGCGGCCAGCTCGCCACGCCGCATTCGCAACGCTCCGTCGCGCGCATCTCGGTGGTGGAGGAGGGGGGCAAGAGGCTCTGGTACGAGGACCTCGTGGACCTCGCCCGCGCCGCCGTTCCGACCGAGACCCAGGTCATGGTGAAGCGCGAAGACGAGCAAGCCTTCGCGGAACTCAATGCAGCGAACCCGATTTTCGTCGAGGACGCAGCACGCAGCTTCGCCGAGCGCCTGCTGGCCGATCCGCGCATCGGCGATTTCCGCATCGTTGCGAGCCATCAGGAAAGCCTGCACAGCCATGACGCCGTGAGCGTTCTGACCGAGGGCCCGACCTTCGCCGACGAGAGCCTCGATCCGCGCCTCTTCGCGTCGTTGCACCGGCCGGGCTGACCCCAAGGGGCCGAATAGGCAACGCAGGGCGACCACTTGACAGTGCCGCGCCGCCGGATCATGGCTGCGCTCCATCATGCTGGACCTCCGCCCCGTGGGCTTTGTGCTCGGATGCCTCGTCGCCGGTCTCGGAGTGGCGATGCTGGTGCCCATGCTCGCCGACATCGCGATGCGGGACGGCAATGCCGGGGCCTTCCGAGAAGCCGCGCTGGCGAGCACATTCATCGGCGTGCTCACCGCGCTCTCGTGCAAGAGCAGCACTGGCAGGGAATGGAACATCCGTCAGGCCTTCCTGCTGACCTTCCTCATCTGGGTGGTCCTGCCGCTTTTCGCCGCGCTGCCCTTCTTCATCGGCGCGCCCGATGTGTCGCCGACCGATGCCTTTTTCGAGGCGGTGTCGGGAATGACCACCACCGGTTCGACCGTCTTTGTCGGGCTCGATGCGCTGCCGGCCGGCGTCAACCTGTGGCGGGGCATGCTGAACTGGATCGGCGGCATCGGCATCGCGTTCATCGCCATGATCTTCCTTCCGCACATGCGCCTCGGCGGGATGCAGTTCTTCCGGGCGCAGGGCTTCGACACGCTCGGCAAGACGCTGCCGCGCGCGGTCGATATCGCGCGGGGGCTTCTGCCGGTCTATGTCGGGCTGACGCTGCTCTGCGGGCTGACCTATTACCTCCTTGGCATGTCGCCGCTCGACACGGCGGTCCACGCGATGGCGACGATCGCGACCGGGGGGTTTTCACCGGCCGACATCTCGTTCTCGAAATATGCGGGCCCCGCGGAATATGCCGGCGCGGTCTTCATGATCCTCGGCAGCACCCCCTACATCCGCTTCATGCAGCTTGCCTCCGGCTCGGCGCGGCCGCTTCTCGGCGACGTTCAGGTCCGGGCCTATCTGATCTGGATCGCACTCGCCGTTGTTTCGGTCACTCTCTACCGCATCGCCAGGGGCACGGCGCCCGAACCGGCGTTCCGGGAATCGCTCTTCAATCTCGTCTCGATCTTCTCTGGCACCGGGTTCTTTTCTGCCGATGTCGGCAGCTGGGGCAGCTTCTCGCTGGTCGTCGCGGCGATCATCGGGCTTATCGGCGGCTGCACCTCGTCCAGTTCGGGTGCGCTCAGCGTCTTCCGGGTGCAGGTCCTGTTCGCCGCGATCCGCACTCATGTCCGGCTTCTGCATCTGCCGCACCGGGTGGAGCCCATCCGCTACGACAGGCGCGCGGTCGAGGATGACGTGATCTACGCGATCATCCTTCACCTCACGAGCTATATCTTCCTGATCGGGCTTCTCAGCGTCGTGTTGACGCTCGACGGTGTCGACATGGAATCGGCCTTCTTTGCGATCTGGACCTCGATCGGCAATATCGGTTTCGGCTTCGGTCAAATGGTGGCGCGAACCGGCACGATGGTGGATTTCTCCGATTTCGCCAAATGGGTGTTGATCCTCACGATGATCATGGGACGGTTGGGACTTCTGGCCGCGCTGATCTTGATCCTGCCGCGGTTCTGGCGGGGTTGAGTGCGCCTCTGATGCCCCGAGGCCGCTTGACAGGGCATGAGCGGCGAGAGATGCCTGCCGCATGGTCGACCTGCGCCCCGTCGGATATGTGATCGGTCTCATCATCGCCGCGCTCGGGGTGACGATGTTGGCGCCATTTCTGACCGACCTCCTGCTCGGCAACGGCAACGCACATGCCTTCGCCGAGGCGAGCCTGATCTCCGTCATGGCGGGCGGCCTGACCTCGGTCGCCTGCCAGAACCGCGCCGGCCGCAGCCTGTCGGTGCGGCAGGCCTTCCTCCTCACGCTCGGCATCTGGCTTCTCGTGCCGCTCTTCGCGGCGCTTCCCCTTGTCATCGGCGAACCCGAGGTCCGTCTGATCGACGCTTATTTCGAGGCGGTTTCCGGCATCACGACGACCGGTGCCTCGGTCTTCGTCGGCGTCGACGACCTGCCGGTGGGGGTCAACCTCTGGCGGGGCATGCTCAACTGGCTGGGCGGGCTTGGCATCGCGTTCATCGCGATGATCTTCCTGCCGGTGATGCGGGTCGGCGGCATGCAGTTCTTTCGGACCGAGGGCTTCGACACGTTCGGCAAGGTGCTGCCGCGCGCCACCGATATCGCGCGCGACCTGTTCTTCGTCTATGCCGGTCTGACGGTCTCGTGCATGGTGACCTACGCCATTCTCGGCATGCCGACGTTCGAGGCGGTGGCGCACGGCTTCGCCACCATCGCGACGGGCGGGTTCTCACCACGTTCCGCGTCTTTTTCCGGCTATTCGGGTGCGATCCACTACGCGACCGCGCTCTACATGCTGCTCGGAAGCTTTCCCTATATCCGCTACGTGCAGCTCGTGCGGGGCAGCGCGACGCCACTCTGGAGCGATCCGCAGGTGCGCGGCTATCTGGGCTGGGTGGGCGTTGCGGTGGTGATGGTCGCATCGTGGCGGGTCATGACCAGCGACGAGGGGGTCGAACTGGCGGTCCGCGAGTCGCTCTTCAACCTCGTGTCGATCATGTCGAGCACCGGATTCGGCGCCGGCGACTTTGCCGCATGGGGATCGTTCTCGATCATCGTCGCGATGTGGCTCGGCGTCATCGGCGCCTGTTCGGGGTCGAGCGCGGCCGGGCTCTCGGTCTTTCGGGTCCAGATCATGTTCGGCGCGCTGGCCGAGCAGATCCGGCGCATTCACGCGCCGCACCGGATCGCGCCCGTGCGGTATGCCGGACGCACGGTGGACACCGACACGATGGATGCGATCGTCCTCTATCTCGGCGCCTATATCGTCACATTCGGCGCCATCGCGCTTCTGATCGTCGAAACCGGGGTGGATTTCGAATCGGCGATCTTCGCGTCCTGGACCTCTATCGGGAATATTGGCTACAGCTACGGCCCGCGGGTCGCCGCGACGGGGACGTTCATCGACTTTCCCGATCTCGCGAAGCTGCTGATGATCCTTGCGATGATCATGGGGCGCCTTTCGCTCCTGTCGGTGCTGGTGATCCTGCTTCCGCGGTTCTGGCGCGACTGACGCCGGCCTTGCGAGCGGCTTGACAGCCCGGCGCTGCGCCGCCATGCCTCAGCAATGCTCGACCTGCGCCCCGTCGGATACGTCATCGGTCTTCTCTCCGCGGTGCTCGGTGCGACGATGGCCGTGCCTATGGCGGTCGATTTCGCCTCGGACAACGGCCACTGGCCGGCCTTCCTGCAAAGCGCGATCCTGACCTGCCTTACCGGCGGGTTCCTGGCGCTTGCCTGCGCCAACGGGGTGGGGGATCGGCTGACGCTGCAGCAGACCTTCCTTCTGGCGACCGGCGTCTGGGTTGCGCTGCCGCTCTTCGGCGCGTTGCCTTTCCTTTTCGGCGCGACCGGGGCGCGGGTGGTGGATGCCGTATTCGAAGCGATGTCCGGGCTGACGACGACCGGGGCCACGGTCTTCGTCGGGCTCGACGATCTGCCGGCGGGATTGCTGCTCTGGCGGTCCATGCTGCAATGGTTCGGCGGCGTCGGCATCATCATCGTGGCCATGGTCTTCCTGCCCGAGCTTCGGGTGGGCGGCATGCAGATCTTCCGGTCCGAGGCCTTTGACACCGGCGGCAAGGTTCTTCCCCGCGCGGCCCAGATCGCGGCGCAGATCATGGGCATCTATGTCGGGCTGACCGTGGTCTGCGCCGCCGCCTACATGACCGTCGGGATGACCGGCTTCGACGCGATCAACCATGCGCTGACGACGATGTCGACGGGTGGATTTTCAACCACCGATGCCTCGTTCGGCGCCTATCAGGGGGTGCCTGAATACCTCGCCTCGATCTTCATGGTGCTGGCCAGCCTGCCCTTCGTGCGCTACGTGCAAATGCTTGCAGGATCGGCGCGCCCATTGCTGCGCGACCCGCAGGTGCGCGGCTTCATGTGGACCATCCTGGCCCTCGTCGCGGTCATCACCGCCTATCGCATCATCGCCAACGACGACCATGCCGAACATGCCTTCCGCGAGGCGCTCTTCAACGTCACCTCGATCATCACCGGCACCGGATATGCGAGCGTCGACTACCAGCTCTGGGGGCAGTTTCCGATCGTCCTGTTCTTCTTCATTGGCCTCATCGGCGGCTGCGCCGGATCGACCTGCTGCTCGGTCAAGATCTTCCGCTACCAGCTTCTGATCGCCTCGGTGCGCGCCCAGATCCGGCGTATCCATTCGCCGAACGGCCTTTTCACCCCGCGCTACGAAGGCCAGCCCGTGACCGAGGAAGTCATGTCCTCGGTGATGGCCTTCCTCGGCATCTTCGTGGTGAGCCTCGGGCTGATCGCAGTGGCGCTGTCGCTTACCGGGCTCGACTTCGTCACAGCGATCTCAGGGTCTGCGACGGCGATCGCCAATATCGGGCCGGGGCTGGGCGAGATCATCGGCCCGGCCGGCAATTTCGCCGCGATCAACGACACTGCGAAATGGATCCTCTCGGCGGCGATGCTGCTCGGCCGGCTGGAGCTTCTGGTCGTTCTGGTGATCTTCCTGCCGCGGTTCTGGCGCACCTGAGGGCAAGACGGGGTGAGGCCCGTCCTGCCCGGACCCTTCACCGCCAGCAGGAGACGAGCACCGTGATGTCGCGCCCGAGAAGGGTCAGGTCTTCCGGGGCGAGCGTCGCGCCCGCGTCGCGTGCGGCCACCGTGTCCGGCGTGGCGAGGCCCGCGCCTGCGAGCGCTCCGCTGATCGCGCTGGCGGAAAGTGCGAAGCCAACATCGCCAGGCAGCACCCGGCCGTCGGCCGATGTGCTGGGAAGCAGCATCCCGATCACCGCGCCGGTCGTGTCGATGACCGGTCCGCCGGCATCGCCCGCACGGGTCGCGACTGCGAGCCTGGCCCTGTCCGCTTCGCCGTCCAGCCCCTTGGTGTCGGCCAGCGTGCCAAAGCTCATGACTGCGCTGTCGAGGGCGTCTTCGTAGGAAAAGCCCGCGACCGCGATCTCGGAATTGATCCGGGGCGGCGTCGTGCCGAGCCGGGCATGGCTGAGCGGCGAGAGGACATCTCGCGGCCTGAGGACGGCGAGACCCTGGCTATCGTCGCGCAGCACCACATCGGCTTCATACCGGCCGTCAAGCGTCACGCGGCGACAGTCGTCGAGGACTTCCTCGGTCGTGGCGACAAGTCCGCTGCCGTCGAGCCAGAAGCCTGACCGCGACAGGGCCGGCCGCCGCACCTCGAGTCCCGAAACGAGGTCGGAGCGGTCGACCGACAAGGGCTGGCCCAGTCCTTCGTCGAGCGCATTGTCGCCGAACGGCCGGAAACCTGCCTTCATGGCCTCAACCACCTTGACCGCCCGGTCGCCGTCTGCGGGGCGCCAGACCAAGGTGAAGCCCTTGATCAGCCCACCGGACAACTGCACCTCAGTCTGCGATTGCAGCCGGTCGTTCTTGCCCGAGAGGACGAAACTCGTCCGGTTCAACTGCCGCTCGCCCGCGACCGGAACGATTTCAAGCGTCTGCATGACGTCGTAGAGACCGGCCAGCGTGCCCTGATCGCCCTTTTGCGAGATCAGCAGCATCCGGAACCCCGACCCGTCCTTTTCCCGGAAATGCACGAAGGGCGGCGCGTAGTGGTCGAACTCGACGAGCGCGGAGGGATAGGTGATCTCGATCCCTGCTTCCTCCTCCCGCAGCGTCTCCAGCCCGAGCGCGGCGCGTTCGGCTTCGTAACCTTCGACAAGCGCGGTGCGCTGGGCGGTGGTCAGGATGCCGGTCGGATCGTAGCCCTCGGCGACCTGCCAGCTCGACATGGAGCGGCGGGTGCCGGAGCCGAAGGCGCCGTCGATCGCGCCGGTATAGAACCCGTCCCACTGCAGCGCCCGCTGAATGGTCTGACGCTCTTCCGACGACAGGAGCGCTTCGGCCCGGCGCGCCTCGGCCGGCGTCTCATCCGGAAGGCCGGGCGTTGCGGGCGCGGCGGTCGCGGTGTCATCTGCCGGGGCCGGGGCGGTGACCGACGGTGCGGTCGCGGCACCGACCGGCCAGAACTGGCGCTCGAAGCGGTTGCCGAAGGCGATGTAGCTGTCCGCGGGGATCAGCCGTTCCCCCTTTAGGACACGCAATTGCTGTTCGGCCTCGTCCAGCGGGTAGGGGCCGAGCACGATGGCGTACCAGCCCGTCGACATGACGAAGCCGCCGACATTCGGGAAGACGCCGGCATAGGCGCGCGCCCGCTCCTCGCCCTCGCGCAAGGACGGCCGCGCCTCGATCTGCACCCAGACCTGGCTTTGGGCCATGACCGGGCCGGGCAACCCGAGCCAGATCGCAAGTCCGAATAGAAATGCCGCCAACCGCATGCGCCAATACCCTTCCGCCGTTTCCTGTCGTCACGAATCCGTCGCCGAACCTAGCAGGATGGCGCGCGGCGTCACGCCACAATCGCCGCGCGGCCGATTGACCGCCCCGCGGCTGTTGCCTATTGAGAACGCGCATTTCCGGCCAGACAGGACGCCATGACCCCGACCGCCCCCCGTTCGTTCCAGGAGATCATCCTGCGCCTCCAGACCTTCTGGGCGGAGAAGGGCTGCGCTGTCCTGCAGCCCTACGACATGTAGGTCGGCGCGGGCACCTTCCACCCGGCGACCACCCTCAGATCGCTTGGCACGCGGCCCTGGGCGGCGGCCTATGTGCAGCCCTCGCGCCGGCCCACCGACGGGCGCTACGGCGAGAACCCGAACCGGCTCCAGCACTACTACCAGTACCAGGTGCTGATCAAACCCTCGCCGCCCGACCTGCAGGAGCTTTACCTCGGCTCCCTCGCCGCCATCGGCATCGACGCGTCGCTTCACGACATCCGCTTCGTCGAGGACGACTGGGAATCTCCGACCCTCGGCGCCTGGGGGCTTGGGTGGGAGGTCTGGTGCGACGGGATGGAAGTCAGCCAGTTCACCTATTTCCAGCAGGTCGGCGGCCACGACTGTCACCCGGTCTCGGGGGAACTGACCTACGGGCTCGAACGCCTCGCCATGTATGTCCTCGGCATCGACCATGTCATGGACATGCCCTTCAACGACCCCGATGCGCCGATCGCCCTGAAATACGGCGACATCTTCCGCCAGACCGAGCAGGAATATTCGCGCTGGAACTTCGATCAGGCCGATACCGATATGCTGCTCAAGCATTTCGAGGATGCCGAGGCCGAGTGCGAACGCATCCTGGCGGCGCCCTCCGAGGACAAGGCCGGCCGCCGCATCGTCATGGCCCACCCGGCTTATGACCAGTGCATCAAGGCCAGCCATCTCTTCAACCTTCTCGACGCGCG
Source organism: Paracoccaceae bacterium (assembly GCA_050289105.1). Lineage (GTDB taxonomy): Bacteria > Pseudomonadota > Alphaproteobacteria > Rhodobacterales > Rhodobacteraceae > Albidovulum. The sequence goes on from JBNKFC010000478.1 coordinate 26,243, forward strand.
CGGCGTGATCTCGGTGACCGAGCGGCAGGCCTATATCGGCCGCGTCCGCGCGCTCGCCAAGAAATGCGCGGATGCGTTCGTGACCACCGAAGCGGGCGGGGCAGTATTGGAAGGCGCCGGGGCGTGAATGGCAAGCTCATCGTGGGGTTTCTGGTGGTAACGGCGCTTCTGGCCGGGGCGGCCATCTACTACCTTCAGGTCTATGCGTATTACGAGCGCGTGCAGCCGGCCTCGGCCGCCGCCGTGATCCGGCTGACCCCGGTCGCGGGCACGCCGGAGCCGATGCTGACCGCAGATTTCGAAGGGATCGACGCGGACAGCTCGCCCCTTCGTTTCCGCGGCTGCTTCACCACGCCGATGTCGCTCGCCATGCTGAGCGAGACCTACGAGGTCTACGAAAAACCGACGCCGCTCATCGCGCCGTCATGGTTTTCGTGCTTCGACGCCGGCCGTATCGGCGCGGACCTCGAGGCGGGCACGGCGCTCGCCTTCCTGTCGGAAAAGAACATCCATCCCGGGGTCGACCGCGTCGTTGCGGTCTACCCCGATGGCCGGGCCTATGCCTGGCAGCAACTGAACGAAAGCGCGGATCAATAGATGCCGGATCTTCTCATCGAACTCTTTTCCGAGGAAATCCCCGCGCGGATGCAGGGACGCGCGCGCGAGGATCTGAAAAAGCTCGTCACCGACGGGCTGGTCGAGGCCGGTCTGACCTATGCGGGGGCGCACGCGCTCTCCACCCCGCGCCGGCTGGTGCTGGCGGTGGAGGGGCTGACGGCCGAAAGCAAGGCCGTCCGCGAGGAACGCAAGGGCCCCGCGACGACCGCGCCCGAACAGGCGGTGCAGGGCTTCCTGCGCTCCACCGGCCTGACGCTGGATCAGCTTGAGGTGCGCGACGCCGGCAAGGGCCAAGCCTATTTCGCGGTGATCGAGAAGCCGGGGCGCAAGGCCTCCGGCATCGTGGCCGAGGTGCTCGAAGGCGTGATCCAGACCTTCCCCTGGCCGAAGTCGATGCGATGGGGCGCGCGGACCCTGCGCTGGGTGCGGCCGCTGCATTCGATCCTCTGCATCCTGAGCGACGAACACGGGACCGAGGTCGTGCCGCTGGAGGTCGACGGCATCCGCTCAGGCAACACGACGCGCGGTCACCGCTTCCTTGCGCCGGACACATTTTCCGTCGCGAATTTCGAGGATTACGAGAAGAAGCTCAAGCGCGCCAAGGTGATGCTCGACCCCGCCGAACGGGCCGAGCATATCTGGCACGACGCCACCAATGCCGCCTTTGCGGCCGGGCTGGAGGTCGTGGAGGACAAGGGCCTTCTGACCGAGGTCGCGGGGCTTGTCGAATGGCCCGTCGTGCTGATGGGCAAGATCGGCGAGGACTTTTTGGGCTTGCCGCCCGAGGTTCTGCAAACCTCGATGAAGGAACACCAGAAGTTCTTCTCTTGCCGCAACCCGAAGACGGGGCGGATCGAGGGCTTCATCACGGTTGCCAATACCGAGACGGCGGATCACGGCGCGACGATCCTGAAGGGCAACCAGAAGGTGCTTTCGGCGCGGCTTTCCGATGCAAAGTTCTTCTGGGAGAATGACTTGCGCACCGTTGCTCAAGTCGGAATGAAGGGAATGGCGGCGGGTCTGGAGCATGTGACCTTCCACAACAAGCTTGGCAGCCAGATGGACCGCGTGAAGCGCATCGCAGCGCTCGCGCGCGAGATCGCGCCGCTCGTGGGGGCCAAGCCCGATCTCGCCGAGGAAGCCGCAGAAATCTGCAAGGCCGACCTGCAATCGGCAATGGTGGGCGAGTTCCCCGAGCTTCAGGGCACGATGG
>JBNKFC010000479.1:0-1928 GCA_050289105.1 Paracoccaceae bacterium
GCTGCGTTGCCGCCCGAGGCGGTGGTGTCGACGCAGACATGGCGTTCCTGCGCCGCGTGCCCGCTGTCGGGCATCGCGGTGATCAGCGGCAGGATCGGGCCGTCGCGGCGGGAAAGCGCCTGCGCATAGCTCCGCGCCGTATCGGCGTCGCCCCAGTAGAGGACGCCCGCGAAGCCCGTCAGCGTCTCGAGCGCTTCCGCGTCGAGCGTGCCGGCTACCGCGATGGCCTGACCGCCGAGGGCATGGAGCGCCTCGGCCTGCGCCTCAGTCGCCTCGGGTCCGGGACCGAGGCAGAGGAAGGGTGCGCGGGCGACGAGGGTCAGGCGGTTCGATTCGCCGGTCGGGCCGGGCAGGTCGATGTGGCCGAGGACACGGGGCTGCGGGGCGGCGTTCAGCGCCGCCTGCACCTTCAGCGGGTCGGCGCTGCCGTTGGCCTTGCCCGCCGTCGTCGCCGGTTCGGGCGCGGTGAAGCGGTGGAGGTAGTCCGGGCCGCCGGCCTTCGGGCCGGTCCCCGACAGCCCCTCGCCGCCGAAGGGCTGGGAGCCGACGACCGCGCCGATCTGATTGCGGTTGACGTAGATATTGCCAACGTGGAGCGCCTCGGTCACTTCCTGCACGCGGTTGTCGATCCTCGTGTGAAGCCCGAAGGTCAGCCCGTAACCCGTTGCATTGATGTCGTCTATCACCTTCGGCAGGTCCTCGGCCGCGAAAGTCGCGATGTGAAGGACGGGTCCGAAGATCTCGCGCTTCATGTCGGCGATGCCCTTCACGCGCAGGACCGTCGGTGCGATGAAATGGCCGCCCTTGGGCGTCGAGAGCTGGCGGAGGAGCCGACCTTCCTTGCGGGCCTTCTCGATATGGGCGCGGATGCCCTGTTCGGCCTCGGCGTCGATCACTGGGCCGGTATCCGTGGGCAGGTGCCAGGGGTCGCCGACCGTCAGTTCCTCCATCGCGCCGAAGAGCATGTCGGTGAACTGCGCAGCGATGTCGTCCTGCACGTAAAGGCAACGGAGGGCCGAGCAGCGCTGGCCGGCCGACTGGAACGACGATGCCACGATGTCGCGGACCGCCTGTTCCGGGAGGGCGGTCGAGTCCACGATCATAGCGTTCAACCCGCCGGTCTCGGCGATCAGCGGCGCGCCGGGGGCGAGGTGTTCGGCCATCGCCCGGCGGATCATCAGCGCCGTCTCGGTCGAGCCGGTGAAGCAGACGCCGTTCACGCGCGGATCGGAGGTGAGCCGCGCCCCGACAGTCGCTCCGTCGCCGGGCAGGAGTTGCAGCGCCGAGGCCGGGACGCCGGCCTTGTGGAGAAGCGCCACGGCATGGGCGGCGATGAGCGGGGTCTGCTCGGCCGGTTTCGCCAGGACCGCGTTGCCGGCGGCAAGCGCGGCGGCGATCTGGCCGGTGAAGATGGCGAGCGGGAAGTTCCAAGGGCTGATGCAGGCGAAGGTGCCGAGCGCCGGGCGGTCGAGGTCAAGCCCGCGCGCCGCGTAGTAGCGCAGGAAATCCACCGCCTCGCGCAGTTCGGCGACGGCATCAGCAAGCGTCTTGCCGGCCTCGCGCGCCAGAAGCGCGAAGATGGGGCCGTAGTTTTCCTCGTAGAGGTCGGCGGCGCGGTTGAGGATCGCGGCGCGTTCGGACGGCGTCGCCTTCCACGGTTTGGCGGCGGCAAGTGCTGCGTCGACATCCTCTTTCGTCGCGTCGGTGACGCGGCCGACAAGCTGGCCGGTGGCGGGGTTCAGCACCCGCTTCGGGCTTGCGCCCTCGACCTTGCAGGCGAGGATCGGCTGGGCGGCGAATTCGGTCTTGCCGAAGGGATCGCGCGCGGCGTCGATACGGGCGAGGGTCGGCGCGTCGGTCAGGTCGAAGCCCTCGGAGTTGCGCCGTTCGGGCGCGAAGAGGTCCGGGCCCTTGGCGATCGCGCGGTT
>JBNKFC010000480.1:0-4236 GCA_050289105.1 Paracoccaceae bacterium
GCGGGCGTCATGCAGTTCTCCGGCCTAGTCGATCTCGCCCAGCAGCCACTCGGCCCGTGCGATGTGCTCGCGCGCTATCCCGAGCTTCCGCTCGAGCCTCACTTTCTTCTCGTTCTTCTTGGCGTCCGCGATCTCGGACTCCAGTTCCGCCTCCTTCGCGCGCAGCTTCTCCAGAACCTTGCGCACGTGGCTCGGCTTGATCTTGCTCGCGTTACCGCTTTCCAGACGGTCGTTGTAATCAGCCACCTTCGCCGCCAGCTTGGTCAGCTCCATCGGATGCACCCCGCGACATGGTTCGTCTTTCGCATGCTATCCCTTTCCCGTCACAGCCTTGCGACGCGCCGCTTTCCCCCTCGTGCCGGAGGTTGCGCCGAGGGCGTCATTGATTTCCTCGTCGTCGAGCGTGAGCAGGCGCTCGACCTCGGCCATCGCGCTGTCCCGCTCGATATAGTAGCTGCGCGCCGCCTCTATGAGTTGCCGCATCGCCCCGTAGGCATAGCCGGAATCGTTGAGGAATGAGGTCGCCGCCGAAGGGCTGAGGTCGCCTTGCCGGATGAGCGTTTCAACCCTGCGGGAGGTGCTGCGGATGTTCTCCTCGATCTGCGCACGCTCCTGATCGAGCCAGAGCGCGCTGCGTTCCTCCGGGGTGGCGAGGCCGAGCTTGCGGATCTCCACGACGATCCGGGCGATCTCGGTCCTGAATCCATCGTAGAGTTCGGTGACCTTGCCCTGCGACCGCACGGTATAGCGCAGCACGTTCTTGCGCAGGTGCTTGACCGATTTCACCGCGTGGACGATCCCGCTCGCCACGTCGCGGAGCGCGTAGATGCGGTCGGTGATCTCGGGCGGAAGGCGCTTGGCTCCGGCGCGGGTGGTGAAGTCGACGATTGCCGAGTAAAGCGTCTTGACCCGGTGTTCGTAATCCTCGTCGATGTCGAGCTCGATCCGGGCGCGGCTCTTGCGGACGACAGCGGCGATGTCCTCGGCCTCGTAGACGTCCTTGCCGTGAAGGTCGAGGCCACGAAGGATCAGGTCGACGGCGTTCTCATAGAGGTGCAGCACTTCCTTGCGGAGCGCGCTTTCCATCGTTTGGGGGAATTCGTCGACCGCCTCGTTGAGGTAGTGCGGGCGGCTGACATCCGGCTCCGGCTCGACGATCCGGTGTTCCAGGAACGTGATGAGACTGCCCATGAGCGGCAAGAAGAGACCCACGCCGAGGACGTTGAAGACGGTATGAAAGACCGCGAGCTTCAGGGCGAAGTCGTCCGCCGCGATGCCGACATCGGCGGCGATCAGTTCGACCGCTTCGCGCAGTGGCACGATGAAGACGATCGCCACCGTCGCCGTGACGACGTTGAACAGGAGATGGGCGAGCGCCAGCCGCTTTCCCTGGAAATTGGCGCCGATCGCACCGATGACGGCGGTGATCGTGGTGCCGATATTCGCCCCGATGGCGAGTGCCAGAGCGTTGTCATAGGTGATCTGCCCGGCCGCGAGCGCGGTGATGATCAGCACCATCGTCGCATGGCTCGACTGCAGGATCACCGTGGCCGCGGTGCCGAGCAGCGAATAGACCACGAGGCCGAAAAGCCCCGGCAACGCGAACCGCGACAGGTCGATCTGGTCCTTGAAGGCGTCGAAGCCTTCTTTCATGTAATGGATGCCCAGGAACAGGAAACCGAGTCCGCCGAGAGCGTAGCCAATTCCGCGCAGCACCTTGGGCTTCTGGAACACCAGCAGGATCGCGAGAGCGATCATCGGCATTGCATAGGATGCAATGTTCACCTTCAGGCCAAGCCCGGCGACAAGCCATGCCCCGGTCGTGGTGCCGATGTTCGCACCGAAGATGATCCCGACACCGCCGATGAGCGAGATCAACCCCGCGCTGAGGAACGAGATGGTGATGACGGAGACCAGCGAACTCGATTGCAGCAGGGTCGTCGAGACGATGCCAAAGGCGATCGAGCGCGGCGTCGAGCTGGTGGCGCGTTCGAGTGTCCGCTCGAGGATGCCGCCGCCGAAGAGCCGGAAACCGTCTTCCAGCATGAGCATGCCAAACAGGAAGATCGCCACCCCGGCGGCGATCTCCTCGGCATCGCGGCTGAACCAGAACGCAGCAAGAAGCGCCCCGATTGCGACGGGCAGGTAATACTTTCTCATCCGCAGCCTTGGATCATTCCAGCAGCACCTCCCCGAGCGCAGGGCAATTGCACCGTATGGGACCTGCGCGGTCCTTGACGCATGTCAGGTCGCCGCGCTTTTGAGCTTTCCTTCGTCTCAGCCCGTGGCATTTTTTTTGGCGCAAACCGTTCGAACCCGCGTCGTGGGATGGTGCGCCTCACTGGGGAAGCAGATCCCGCAGGCCCGCGAGAAGTCGGTCGCCATCCGCGCTGCTGTTGTAGCCCTGCACCGAAATTCGGAGGAAGCAGCGATCTTGCCAACGGTAGCAGGGAATCTCGACCGCATGGCGGGCCAGAAGCTCACGATGGAGCGCGACGGTGTCGCAATCGGGAAGCGGGAGCGCGATCATCTGCGGGGCACTCGTCTCCGGCGTCGCCAAGGGTTTCAAGCCGGTGAATTCGACGACACGGTCTGCGATCTGCCATGCGAGAGCGTGGCAGCGCTGGGAGACTTTGGACCAGTTCATGTCCTTGCGGAATCGAAGGGCGGCCGGGACGGAAAGCCAACCGGCAGGGTCCCGGGTGCCCTGAAACTGGAACCGGTCGAGAAAGGCGGTGCCGCCGAAGGGGCCGGGATCATCCCCGGCGTCGGTCCAGCCATGACTGATGACGGACGGAACGAGGCGGTCCTGCCCATTGCGGCGGGCATGAAGAAATGCGTTGCCCTTCGGCGCCATCAGCCATTTGTGGCAGTTGCCGACGTAGTAGTCGGCCCCGACAGCGGTCACATCCAGGGCAATATGCCCAGGAGCATGGGCGCCATCGATGACGGTCGTGATGCCATGTGTGCGCGCCTCTTCGACGATGCGACCTATGGGCAGGACAAGGGCCGTCGCGGACGTGACGTGGCTGAGAAAGAGGACACGGGTGCGGGGAGTGAACCCTGCTCGCAGAGCGGCTGTGAACTCCGCTTCCTCGGCCAGCGGCGCGGGCAGTCGCACCGGCAATATTTTCGCGCCGGTCCTTGCCGCGACGAAAGCCCAGGTCTTCGACAGTGCCGCATATTCATGATCGGTGGTCAGGATCTCATCGCCGGGCGCCAGATCGAGGGAGCGGGCGACGACGTTCAGCCCGGCGGTCGCGTTGGTCACCCAGACGAGGTCGTCGGGATCGGCACCGATTTCCGCCCCCAGAGCTTGCCGCACCTCGGCAAACCTGATCGACAGATGCGCGGGGTCCATGAAGGCGACAGGCTGGGCTTCCAGCCGCTCCTGCCAGCGCCGGTACTCCTCCATCACCGGGCGCGGACAGGCACCGTAGGATCCGTGGTTGAGGAACGCGACCGACGGGTCGAGAAGGAAGTGGCGGGCAAGATCGCTGGACACGGGGCGCTCCGGAAAGCTGGGTCTGATCAGACCCTATCACGCCGCGAAACGGTCACCAGCGTCGATCATGTCCAGTCGAGCACGACCTTGCCGCTCTTTCCGGACCGCATCACCTCGAACCCCTCGGCGAAACGGTCGACGGGGAAGCGGTGGGTGATCACCCGACGGATATCGAGGCCGTTCTCCAGCATCGCGATCATCTTGTACCAGGTCTCGAAGATCTCTCGGCCGTAGACGCCCTTGATGGTGATCGCCTTGAAAACGATGCGGGACCAGTCGACCGGGCTCTTGCCCGGCGGGATGCCGAGCATCGCGATCCGCCCGCCCATCACGAGGGTCTCGACCATTTGGTCGAGCGCGGCCTGATTGCCGGACATTTCCATGCCGACATCGAAGCCTTCCTTCATCTTCAACGCACCCTCGACCTCTCGCAGGTCCTGTTTCGCGACGTTGACCGGCACGACATCGGTCACGCGCGCGGCAAGGTCGAGACGGTCCTGGTTGACGTCGGTGATGACGACGTGGCGCGCGCCGACATGGCGAGCGACGGCGGCGGCCATGATCCCGATGGGCCCTGCGCCCGTGATGAGCACGTCCTCGCCCACGAGGTCGAAGCTGAGCGCAGTGTGGACCGCGTTGCCTAAGGGATCGAGGATCGCGCCGATCTCGTCGTCGATCTCGTCAGGCAGGGGAACGACGTTGAAGGCGGGAAGTTTCAGGTATTCGGCGAA
>JBNKFC010000481.1:0-1507 GCA_050289105.1 Paracoccaceae bacterium
TTCTCCGCCTCCGCTTCGAGCCGCTTCCGCTCCGCTTCGGCGCGCTCAGCCTCCACTCGAGCGCGCTCGGCTTCGAGGCGGGCGAGTTCTGCCTCGCGTTTCTGCGCGGCGGCTTCAGCAGCCTGCTTCTGTTCCTCGGCGCGCGCGGCGGCGACTCGCGCAGCCGCGGCGTCGCTCTGGGTCTTGGCGTAGTAGCCGCCTGCACCCAGGGCGAACAGGACCACAGCCGCGGCAGCAAGCGCGATCTTGGTGCCGGAAGCCTTCTTGTTCGTCGAATAGTCACCGCTGGCCGCCCAGGAGCCCTGGGTGGCACGCTTCGACGTTCGTGCGGACAGACCGTCGAACGACGGCGCATCGACGTCACCCGGGACCGAGGTTTTCTCGAGCTCCAGAGAAGACGCACCGGCCGCAACGGCTACCTGCGGTGATGCTTCGATCGGCGCCCCCTCCAGCCATGCTCGCAGGGCGTCCTGCATCTCGGAAGCGGATTGGAAGCGCGCCGCCGGATCCCGCGCCATCGCCTTCCGAACGATCTGCTCGAACCCGGGGTCGACGTCGGGCACGTGATTCGTCACGGGCACTGGCTCTTCGAGCACGATCTTGAAGAGCAGCTCGTTGAACGTGTCCGCGTCGAAGGGAACCGTGCCGGTCAGGCCCTCGTACAGGATCACCCCTACCGCATAGAGATCGGCGCGGTGGTCGATGTCGCGATTCCCCTTCGCTTGCTCCGGCGACATGTAATACGGGGTTCCCATCACGGCGCCGGTCCGCGTCATGGAAAACTCGCCGCCCAGAGTGTTGAACTTGGAGATCCCGAAATCGAGGATCTTGACGAAGTCCTTCTTCCCGGCGCGATTGTTCAAGAGGTAGACGTTGTCCGGCTTCAGGTCCCGATGAATGATGCCGGCGTCGTGGGCTGCACTCAGGCCCTCGAGCATCTGCACGCAGGCCTCCGCAAGCGTCCGCGCCGAAAGGCGACCCTGCGCCTCGATGCGATCGCTGAGCGCGTCGCCGTCCATGTACTCCATCACCATGTATCGGTCGCCGTTCGGCAGGTGGCCAAGATCGAGGACCTCCACGATGTGCTCGGACCCGATGCGACCAGCCGCCTGCGCTTCGCGCTCGAACCGCTGGACGGCGTCCTTCGAGTCGGCCACGGCCGCGTGCAGCACCTTGATAGCGACGCGCCGGTGAATGCGGGTGTTCTCACCCTCGTAGACAGCGCCCATTCCCCCCTCACCGAGGAGGCGGACGATTCGGTATTTTTCGTCGACTAAGTCGCCAGTTTGGAGCGCCATCAAAGGGACCTTGGGGAGGTTCGCAGTCTCGCACGAGGACCGGAAGGCCGCCAGCGCTCGCTTTTCTTCAGAAAAACGACAGAATTTCAGTCTGTTACAGCGCTCGCTCCTGGCCACACTCGGGAGAAAGCGAGTGCGGCGCGGGCACCCGGGGCCACTCCCAGCCGTTTTTTGTGCCCGCGCACGCGGCGGCCATGACGGCGGAGGCC
>JBNKFC010000482.1:0-5165 GCA_050289105.1 Paracoccaceae bacterium
TGGTTCGATCCGCGCCTTCTGGACTTCGATGTGGTCTGGGGCGCGGCTGGCACACCGCGCCACATCTTCCCGGTCGATCCCCGCGCCCTCCTTCAGGCGACGGGCGCGGCGCTCGCGGACTTCACGGAATAGGCCTCCCGCCGCCGCAATGTAAAAATCTTTCACATGACCCTTGACGAACCGGAGTGGGCACCCGATCTTTCGTCATGTGAAACGCTTTTACATCAACCCCACGGAGGAAACCCGCATGTCCACCATCGCCGCCTGGCCCGGTCGGGCCGAAATGTGGCTCGACGAGCGCGGCAAGGGCGCCTGGATCGCCGCCATGGTGCTCGGCTTCATCTTCTTCTGGCCACTCGGCCTCTTCCTTCTTGCCTACATGATCTGGAGCAAGCGCATGTTCTCGAAATCCTGCGGCTGGAGCCGCCACGACGCCCATTCCCACATGGCCCGCTGCCACGCCAAGCGGCACGGCTTCCGGTCCTCGGGCAATACCGCCTTCGACGCATACAAGGCCGACACGCTTGACCGGCTGGAGCGCGAGCAGGAGGAGTTCGAGGGGTTCCTGAAGCGGCTGCGCGAGAGCAAGGACAAGGCCGAGTTCGACCAGTATCTGGATGAACGCGCCCGCGCCGCGCGCGAGGCCGGCGAAGATGGCGAAGACGGCGGGGAGGATGCGTCCGCAACCGACCGCCGCGGGTCCGAGCGTCCGGAACCCGGCCGCTACTGAGGATCATCCGCCCGAGCAAAGGCGGTCCGGCCACTCGGCCGGGCCGCCTTCCTCCGTCCTGGATGCGGGAAATTGTCTCGAACTCGGGGCTTGGCGGATGTGCCCTTGCTTGCTAACGTCACCCCATCACGCAACGACCTGATCTGACTCCGCCGGCCGATCCATGCGCCACACGCTTCCTATCGCGCCCCAGTTCTATGTGACGGCCCCTCAGCCCTGCCCTTATCTCGAGGGCCGGTCGGAGAGGAAATTGTTCACCGCGCTTCAGGGCGAGAATGCCGAGCGGCTGAACGACGCCCTGTCCAAGCAGGGGTTCCGGCGTTCGCAGAACGTGCTTTACCGGCCCTCCTGCGCGGAATGCACGGCCTGCCTTTCGGCCAGGATCCGTGTCGCGGATTTCACCCCGAACAAGAGCCAGCGGCGCACGCTGAGGAAGAACGCCCATCTCCGGCGCGACGCGACGAGCCCCTGGGCGACCGAAGACCAGTACGGACTTTTCCGCCGCTACCTCGACAGCCGCCATTCCGACGGCGGCATGGCCGATATGGACATCTTCGAATTCGCCGCGATGATCGAGGAGACGCCGGTCAAGAGCCGGGTCGTGGAATACTCCGCCCCGCCGGAGCAGCCGGGCGGCCGGCGCCAGTTGACGGCGGTCTGCCTGACAGACGTCCTCGATGACGGGCTGAGCATGGTCTACAGCTTTTATGAGCCGGACCGGGCGGGCGACAGTCTCGGCACCTATATCATCCTCGACCATGTCGAAATCGCGCGACGCGCGGGCCTTCCCTACGTCTATCTCGGCTACTGGGTGCCCGGGAGCCGCAAGATGGGCTACAAGGCCGGTTTCAACGCGCTGGAAATCTACAAGGGCGGCCGCTGGCAGGATATCGGCGATCCGGCCGACCACAGTTCCGAAACCCACCCGCTCTCGGTCGATCCGATCGCCGAGCAGGTTGCGCGGATCGCCCTGCCCGAGACCCGGCCGACACGGGCCTGAAACCTCGCGTCTGAACCCTCGCCCCCTCAGTCCGCCGGCGCGGCAATCCGCCTGCGCCCCGGACCCGTAATCGCCGCCGCCCCGCTTCCCGCCAGGAACCCGACCCCGAGGGCGGAGAGCCAGTCCGTCAGGTGCAGCGGGCTGAGATGCAGGAGCGCCGCAACCGACGGGATCTGGATCGTCGCGACCGCCGACGCCAGGGCAAGGATTGTCGCGATCCGGGCACCATGTGTGGACAGACGGGTCAGCGCCGCGGTGATGGTCGTGCTGGCCGTGATCAGCACCGCCAGCGCCATCGAGCGCGCATGGCCGACATCGGGCGGCACGCCGAGACTGAACTCGTAACCCCACAGGACCGCCGCCGTCGCCACCGCGCCGACAAGACCGATCACCGCCCATTCACCGGGCGAGAAGAACGGCGTGCGCACGGTCCGGCCGCACTTGCCAAGACCGTCCGGTGCCGGCAGGCCCTGAAAGACGAGAAGAGCCGTCGGATGGATGATCAGTTCAAGCCAGACGATGTGAACCGGCAGGTAAAGGAGCGGATAGCCCAGAAGCGGGATCAGCGCCGCCGTGGCGACAAGGGGCGTATGCACCATGAGCAGGAAAGCAAAGCTCAGACGCAGGTTGGCGAACAACTGGCGCCCCTCGGCGATGGCGCGGATGATCGTGGCGAAGTTGTCGTCCAGAAGCACGATCGAGGCGACTTCCTGCGCCGAACGGGTGCCACGCTCGCCCATGGCGATGCCGATATCGGCGCCGCGCAGCGCCGGTGCGTCGTTGACGCCATCCCCCGTCACCGCGACGAGCGCGCCTTCGCGGCGCAGCGCCTCGACCAGGGCGAGCTTCTGCGACGGCAGACAGCGGGCCACGACGTCGATGCCCGCCGTTCCGGTGCCTGCGTCGAGACGGGCGACAAGGTCGCTGCCGTCGATCACTTCGGGCGAGGCGCCGCCGATGCCGACCTCGCGCGCAATGGCCGTCGCGGTCTGGGCGTGGTCGCCGGTGACCATGATGACACGAATGCCGGCGGCCTGCGCCGCGCCGACCGCGTCCGCGACACCGGGCCGCGGCGGGTCGGCGAATGCGACAAGGCCGACGAGGTCGTATCCGTCCACGGGCTCTTCCGTGCCCCCGGTGTCGAGGGCGCGCGTGGCGACGGCGATCAGCTTGGCGCCGGTGGCGGCCATCTCGGCGATCCGGTCCTGCCAGCCTTCGCGCTCCGCCCCGGAGAGACCTGTCATCCCGAGCACGGTTTCCGGGGCGCCCTTCATGACCGCGAGCCGGCCGCTTCCGGTCTGCACCAGCGCCACCTCGCGGCGGCGGTCCTCGGTGAAGGGAAAGACCGCCTCCACACTTCCATCCAAGCCCACCGACGCCCCGCGCAGGAGAAGGTCGACCGGATCGCCGGTATCATCGCGCGAGGCGGTTGCCGCCAGCGCGAGCAGCCTCTCTGGAGAGACGCCCTCGGCCGGCTGCACCTCGTCAAGGGCAAGCTGACCCTCGGTAAGCGTGCCGGTCTTGTCGGTGCAGATGCAGGTGACGCGGCCGATATTCTCGACCACGACCGCACGCCGCACGAGCGCCTGATGCTGGGCAAGCCGGTAGACGCCGACGCCGAGGAAGAAGCTGAAAACGACGGGAAATTCCTCGGGCAAGGCGGCGATGGCAAGGGTCAGCGCACTCAACAAAGCATCCGCGAGGCCGTATCCCTGCGAGTACCGCAGGACCGCCAGTGCTATGCAGAGCGCGATTGCCGCGACGACGAGGATCTGCGTCAGCCGGGCGATGGCGCGCTGCAAGGGCGTGCGGTCGCCGTGGGCGGCCTGCGACAGCCGCGCGATCTCTCCGTAAAGCGTATCGGCGCCGGTCTGGACGATGCGAAGCCGCGCAGCGCCGGTCAGCAGGCGGGTTCCAGCCATTCCCCAGTGGACCGTGTCGATACTGGTCACCGTCGGCGCAAGCGCGCCGAGCGCCCGCTTGCGCACCGGCAGCGCCTCTCCTGTGAGGGTGGATTCGTCGACCTGCAAATCGGTCCCGGACAAGAGGATCCCGTCCGCCGGAAAATACTCCCCCGCCGGGACCAGAACGAGATCGCCGGGCACCAGATCCTCGGCCGCAATCTCGGCCTCCGCCCCGTCGCGCACCACCCGAGCGCGCGATGCGATGCGCCCGCTCAGGCCTTCGGTCGACGCCTGGGTGCGGCGGTGAAGCCACGCATCCATCCCGGCGATCGGAATGAGCGCGAGGCCGAGAATCGTCGCCTCACCGTAGTCGCCGAGCCAGGCGAAGAGTGCCGCGGTCACGGCGAGGAACCACACCATCGGATCGCGGATCGTGTTGCGAAGCACCTCGAGCCAGCCGGAGCGCGTGCCGGCGACCACGGTGTTCAGGCCGAAACGGGCACGCCGCTCCGCGACCTCGGCGGCCGAAAGGCCCTGCTCGGGGGTGTTGAGCCCCTGCAATCGGTCGTCGGGGACATGGCGCAGCACTCTCGGATTCCCAGCTTATTTCGATCGCGATCAGACTAGCAGACCGGAGGGAAAGCGACAGGGAGCGGAGACGTTCCCCGATCGGGGAACGGTCTCAGTTGTTCGGCAGAAGCGCGGGCACGATGGTCACGATCGCCGGGAACATCCACAGGATCACCAGGCTCAGCACCTGGATGAGCACGAAGGGCACGATGCCGCGATAGATCTGCGCCGTCGTCACGCTCGCCGGGGCCACGCCGCGCAGGTAGAAAAGCGCGAAGCCGAAGGGCGGCGTCAGGAACGAGGTTTGCAGGTTCACCGTGATCATGATGGTCACCCAGGACGGGTCGTAGGTGCCGCCGTAGATCACGGGGCCAACAATCGGCACGACGATGTAGATGATCTCCAGGAAGTCGAGCACGAAGCACAGGATGAAGAGCACCAGCATCACGATCAGGAAGGCCGTCCATTCCTGCTCGAACGAGCGCAGGAACGACTGGATGTAGTGCTCGCCGCCGAAGGAGATGAGAACGAGGTTCAGGATCTGCGACCCGATAAGGATGGTGAAGACCATCGACGTGACTTTCGCCGTCTCGCGCACGACCGGCCGGAGCACCGAGGCCCTGAGAAGCACCCAGCAGGCATAGAGAATGCCAAACATCGCGAAGAAATAAGTCGCGCGGGCCGCATAGAAGGCGATGAGGTCTGCGAGCGGGACATCGGACCGATTGATCCTGAGGTCGAAGTTGATGCCGATCAGGATCATGATCACGATCGAGAACGAGGCGGCGAGGATGATCACCCCACTCTTCTTCTGGTCGTGAAGCTTGCGGAAGGCCGCAAGCAAGAGCGCACCGCCCGCACCGAGCGCGGCCGCCGGCGTCGGGTTGGTGATGCCGCCGAGGATCGAGCCGAGGACGGCGATGATCAGCACGAGCGGCGGGAAGACCACGCGGACAAGGTC
>JBNKFC010000483.1:0-3997 GCA_050289105.1 Paracoccaceae bacterium
GAACCGATGAGTGCATCGGTCGAGTCCCGCATCGCTGGCCTCAAGCCCGGCTTTTACACCCGCCTCGGCGCCGCGATCCGCCATGCTTCGGCCGGGCTCACGCGCGAGGCGCGGCGGCGCAGGCTTCTTCTCGTGATCACCGACGGCAAGCCCAACGACCTCGACCATTACGAGGGCCGCCACGGGATCGAGGACAGCCGAAAGGCTGTCGAGGAGGCGCGCCGCGCCGGTCACGCCGTCTTCGGCATCACCGTGGACCGCGATGGCAAGTCGTGGTTCCCGCGCCTTTTCGGACAGGGGGGCTATGCGGTCATCTCGCATCCGGAGAAGTTGACCCAGGCCCTCCCGCAGATCTACCGGCAGCTCGTCGGCGCCTGATGTCGGACGCGACGACACCATTCGACGACCTGCCGGGAGACCTGATGATCTGGGTGCTGATCGTCTCGGAGCTTCTGGTCTTCGGCGCCGGCCTCGCGGCGTTCCTCGCCGTCCGCATCACTGACCCTGCAGGCTTTGCCGCCGCGCAGGACCATCTCCATCGCGCGGCCGCCGGGATCAACACGCTTGTGCTCGTCACGTCCGGCTGGCTCGCGGCGCTGGGTGTCCAGTCGGTCGAGGCCGGCCGCATCGCGCGAAGCCGCCTGCTCCTGACCGCCGCCGCCGCGCTTGGCGCCGTCTTTCTGGTCGTGAAAGCGGTCGAATATGCCGACAAGGCGCGGCAGGGGATCGGAGTGGAGACGCACCCGTTCTTCACGTTCTACTACCTGATCACAGGTTTTCACGCTGCCCATGTCGCGGCCGGCATGGTCGTGCTTCTGCTGACGGCCGTGTGCGCCCGGCCGCGCGAGGTCGAGGCGGGGGCTGCGTTCTGGCATATGGTCGATCTCGTCTGGGTCCTGGTCTTTCCTGTCATCTACCTTCTGAGGTGACGCCATGGAGCGCGTGACCAGGGCCTGGCTTATGCTTCTTGCGCTGTCTGCTGCATCCACGGCGCTTTCGGTCGCGGTAGGGGCTGGCGCGCTGGCGGGTCCGTCGGCAACGCTCGGCGGCGCGGCGATCCTGACGATTGCCTGGGCAAAGGCGCGCACGATCCTCAACGCCTATCTTCGGCTTTCCGACGCTCCCGCATTCCGTCGCGGCTTTGGCCTGACGCTCGGTCTCTACGCGCTTCTTCTCCTCGGCCTCTACGTGGCAGCCTGACGCGGTCTTGCCGGAGCGCTCGCATACCCGTCCTGCCGCATAGCGATACAAACACGCCAACCGTGCGCGTCCGCCGCGGCGCTTCGAGCGGAACTATTGGCTGGCCGGGCAGCCCCGCTTGTGGCACTGATGGAGAACATTCAGGGAGCAACCATGAAGCCAGAACACGCCTTAATCGCGCGTCGATCACTGATCCTGGCGGGGGCCTCCGATGAGGTGGCCGCCACGGTTCTCGAATCCTCACGGGTGCGGAGCTTCGATCGCGGCGCGACGGTCTTTCTTCAGGGCGAGCAGGCAACCGCGATCTATATCGTCGCCGATGGCTGGGTGAAACTCTACCGTATCGCCCCGAACGGCGCCGAGGCGGTGATGGGCGTCTTCACCAAGGGGCGCAGCTTCGGCGAGGCGGTCGCATTTCGCCATGATGTCTATCCGGTCTCGGCCGAGGCGGTGACGGACTGCCAGCTGATCCGGATCGAGGCGGATGTCTTCCTCCGCCTCATCCACGACGACCCGGGCATCGCGGTTTCCATCCTTTCTGCGACCTTCGTGCACCTGCATGGCCTTGTCGAACAGGTCGAGCAGCTCAAGGCCCAAACCGGGGCGCAGCGTTTGGCCGAATTCCTCCTGGAACTGGCACCGAGTTCGGAGGGCTTGTGCGAATTGACCCTTCCCTACGACAAGGTCCTGATCGCCGGCCGGCTCGGAATGAAGCCCGAGAGCTTGAGCCGGGCCTTCGCCAAGCTTAGGGATTACGGAGTGTTGGTTCGGCAGAACCACGCCGAAATCACCGACATCGGCACCTTGCGCGCCTTTGCCGAAGAAGACCCGGCATCTGCCTGGAACCGGTCGGGCTGACGCCTGTCCGGTCAGGAAGCGCCGCACGGACTCACAAGGACATTCCGGCAAGATGCCAGACTGCCTAACGGGCTAGCTTTTGTGTCTTGCGCCAACGAAAACCGTGTGGCGACTGCACGGCGGTCCTGACCTCAGGCACTTAGCGCGAGGATCGGGGGTTCAGGATCCGACGCCGGGGAATGACGCACGACTGCGGCCAGAGCTGCCTCATGCGCCCTGAGCGTCGGCCGAGCCGTCGGGCCATAATCTCCGTTACCGGGCGCGCACAATCCGGGAAGTATCTTTCCCAACTCATCGCGTGCGGCTGCATCGAGTGTGACGATGCTCTCCGCACCGGGATAGAAACTCTCGGACGGCGCACCTTCGGCGTAGACGATCTCATGGCGGTCGAAAAGGATATGGAAGTACTCGACTTCCGTGCCCTCGGCGACGCGGATCCGGCGCCCGTCGACAAGATGCTTGGCCGCGGCGAGGACTTCGTCCTCTCCGAACAGGAACGGGATCTGCCACCCGGTCAGCATCATGCGGTGCTGCTGCGACACCTTCAGATCGCGGGTGTTGCCGAGAACACCCTCCGCGATCAGGACCGGCGCCAGCTTTCCGGTGCCGATGACCTTGCGCGACCCCATCCAGCGGATGGGCTGGTCGCCATGATCGGCGGTCACGACTAGGTCGCCGAGCCGGAGGTCCTCGACCGGAACATCGCCATTCGGGGTCCGGATCCGCGTTCCTCGCGTGAAGCAGGGAATTCCCATCGCGTGAAGCTTCGGCGCGCTGTCAACTTGCGTCGACAGGATTCCGACGAGCGTGACGCTCTCGCCATTCGGGAATGTCAGGATCGCGTCGCCGGTGCCATCTCCGTTGGTGTCGGTGATCGTCACATCCCAGGCGTTGACCGGATTGCCCTGACTGTCTGTCAGGTCGGACAGATCGAACGTGTCCCGGCCCGAGAAGGTGCCATCGGGATTGGCAATGGGCCCTTCGAAACCAATGATCAGATCCTGACCGCTACCGTCCTGCAAGGTGACGAGGTCGGCCGCATTGTCCCCCGCGCCAAGGTCGAGCCGGTCATTGCCGGCGCCGCCGTTCAGCGTGTCCGCACCATTGCCACCAGAAAGCGTGTCGCCCGCCGAGCCGCCAATCAGGCTGTCATTGCCGGCGCCGGAGTTGACATTGACACCCACCGTCGTCCCGGCGGCATTGACCGTGTCGTTGCCGCTTCCTAGGGTGAAACGCTCGATCTCGGAGAAACTTGCAGTCGAGGTGCCTGCGCCGAGGGTGCCCGCCTCGTTCGCCGAGAAGGTCAGCGTGGTGTTGGCGGTCAGGGCGCTCGCGTCGATGAGGTCGCCCGTGATCTCGGTCGTCTCGCCGCCGGTGATCGTGTCGTTGCCGAAGGTGCCGGTCAGGCGGAACGTGTCGTCGCCCGCGCCGCCGGTCAGGACGTCTGCCCCCGCGCCGCCGTTGACGATATCGTTCCCGATGCCGCCGGCCAGCGTATCGTTGCCTGCCCCTCCGGTCATGGAATCGTTGCCGGCCCCGGCATCGACATTCACACCAACTGTCGTTGCGGCGGCGTTGACGGTGTCATTGCCGCTGCCGAGAGTGAAGCGCTCGATCTCGGTGAAGCTCGCGATCGAGCCGGCGGCGGACACCGTGCCCGCCTCGTTCGCCGAGAAGGTCAGCGTGGTGTTGGCGGTCAGGGCGCTCGCGTCGACGAGGTCGCCGGTGGTCTCGGTCGTCTCGCCGCCGGTGATCGTGTCGTTGCCGAAGACGCCGGTCAGGCGGAACATGTCGTCGCCCGCGTTGCCCTGGAGGATGTCGGCGCCGTCGCCGCCATCGAGCGTGTCGTTGCCGTTTCCGCCAACAAGGGAGTCGACCCCGAGGCCACCGAAAAGCTGGTCGTTGCCATCATTCCCGAGCAGCGTGTCGTTGCCGTCCT
>JBNKFC010000484.1:0-2250 GCA_050289105.1 Paracoccaceae bacterium
TGGGGTAGGCCGATGAGATTTCGCGCAGGATGGCGGGTTCGGCGGCGGGGTCGGCATAGACGGTCGAGATGAAGCTGTGGGGCGCGCCTGCGAGGGCGGCGGGGTTCATGGTCATGACAAAGCCGATCCCGGCGGTCGAGAAGTCGACCTCGCGAAACGAGGTGATTTCGGCGGTGATGTCACGGCCCAGGATGTTGACGGTGATCTGGTCGCCAAGGGTCAGGCCAAGTTCGGCGCCTTCCTCGGCGGCAAAGCTGACCTGGGGCGGTCCGGCATATTCGCCGCTCCACCACCTTCCGTCCGTAATGACTGTGCCGTCCGGGGGCCGTTCGGAATAGGTGACGCCCCGGTCGCCGCGCAGCACCCAGTGATCGCCCGCGACCTCGGCTGCGGCGCGGCCGTTGATCCGGGTGATGATGCCCCGGAGCATGGGCGCGCTTTGAACGTCGGTGACGGCAGGATTGGCGTCGAGGCGGGCCCGAAAATCGTCCATCTGGGCGGGCTGGATGTCGATCATGAAGAAGGCCGGTGCACGTTCGGGCAGGTCGTTTTCGATGGCCGAGCGCAGGTTGGTGTCAATCTGTCCGACGGCGGCCAGGACCGAGAGGCCAAGGCCGAGGGAGAGGACGACGGAGGTGGCCTCGCCGCCGGGTGCGCCGATGGCACCGAGGGCCAGTCGGAGCGCGCTTTTGCCTTTGGCAAGCGGGACAGCGCGGCGGGCGAGGCGACGGGTGGCGGCGGCGGCGAGGACCAGGAGAACGAAGGCGGCGATGATTCCGCCCGCCGCACCGAGTGTAAGGGTCCAAAGGCCGGAAAGGGTCGCAGCAGAGGCGACGAGAGCGGCGATCAGACCGGCGGTCACGGCCAGCCAGAGGGGCCGGGGCCAGGCATGGGTTTCGGCGGTCGCGTCGCGGAAGAGCGTGGCGGCGCGGACCTTTTCTGTGCGGGCCAGGGGCCAGAGGGTGAAGATCAGGGCCGAAAGCGCGCCGAAGAGGGCCGCTTCGGCCAGGGGTTTGGGGTGCACGGCAAAGACGGCGGGAACGGGAAGTTGTGCCTTGATCAGGGGGGCGAAGACCAATGGAAGGGCCGCGCCAAGGGCGAGACCGATCACGAGGCCAAGGGCGGTGAGGGCGAGGATTTGCAGGAGATAGGTCTGGAAGATCGTGCGGCTGTCGGCCCCGAGGGTTTTCAGCGTGGCGATGACGGGGGTTTTGGTGCGCAGGTAGGCGGTGACAGCAGCCGAGATGCCGACGCCGCCGACGGCCAGACCGGCGAGGCCGACAAGGACGAGGAAGGACGACAGGCGGTCGACGAAGCGGGCGACACCGGGCGCGCCGGCGCGCCGGTCGCGCCAGCGGACACCGGTGAAGGTGTTTTCGACCTCGGATTCGAGGGCTTCAAGATCGGCAGTCTCAGGCAGAAGGAGCTTGTATTCGGTTTCAAACAGGGTGCCGTGCTGGATCAGCCCGCTGTCAGCGAGGTCGGCAGTCAGAACGATCGTGCGGGGGCCGAGGCCGAAGCCGCCCGTTGCGTTGTCGGGTTCGCGGATTAGTTCCGCTGTCAGAACAAAGGTTTGCGCCCCCAGGGTGAAACGTTCGCCGGGAGCAATGTTGAGGCGGGCGGTCAGAACCGGGTCCATCACGGCACCGGGCAGGCCATCGGCCCCGGCGAGGGCTTGAGGCAAAGGCATGTCAGGGGAGAGGATGACGCCTCCAAGTAGCGGGTAGGCATCGTCGACGGCCTTGACCTGTGTGAGCCCGCGCTCGCCGGCGGGCGTGACGGCCATGGAGCGGAAATCGACGAGTTCCGAGACCTGGGCTGCGGTGGACCCCATCCAGGCGCGTTCGGCGTCGCTTGCAAAGCGGTAGGTCAGTTCGAGTTCCGCGTCGCCGCCCAGAATGGTGGCGCCTTCGCGTTCGAGGCCTGCGTGGATCGACGCGCGCACGCTGCCGACGGCGGCGATGGCGGCTACACCGAGGATCAGGCAGGCCAGGAAGATACGGAACCCCGCAAGGCCTCCGCGCAATTCGCGCCGGGCAATCCGGGAGGCGGTGGCAAGGCTCATTCCGCAGCGGCGCTTTCGGGGCTGGCGATGCGCCCGTCGGCAAGGCGGATGATCCGCTGGCAACGGGCGGCAAGCTCGGGGGCGTGGGTGACGAGGATCAGCGTCGCGCCGTGGCGGGTGTTGAGGTCGAAGAGAAGGTCCATGATGGCCGCGCCAGTGGTGGTGTCGAGGTTGCCGGTCGGTTC
>JBNKFC010000485.1:0-2470 GCA_050289105.1 Paracoccaceae bacterium
GCGCGCGCAAGGTGCGCTGCCTGAAGCCGGAGGTGGCGCTATGACGCTGGCGCTGACGACCCTGGATCTTGCCAAGACCTTCCCGGTGGGAAAACCGCTCTTCGGCCCGCCGAAGGCGCTTGTCCACGCGGTGCGACCAACATCGCTAGACGTCGCACAAGGCGAGAAGCTGGGGATCGTTGGCGAATCCGGCTGTGGCAAGTCCACGCTCGCGCGCATGCTCGTGGGGCTCCTGCCGCCGACGTCGGAGCAAATCGAGATCGAGGGCAGGGCGCTTGATCGCGCGGATCCGGCCGCTTTCGGACGGCTCATCCAGTATGTCTTCCAGGACCCGGTTTCGAGTCTCAATCCCCGCAAGACCATCCGCCAGATCATGGAGGTGCCACTGATCCGGCTGCACCGCATGGATCGCGCGGCCCGAACGGCGCGTATTGCGGAGATTTTCGACTGGGTCAGCCTGCGCCCCGAATTCCTCGACCGCTACCCGCACGAGTTTTCCGGCGGGCAGGCGCAGCGGATCGGCATCGCACGGGCGCTTGCGGCAAGTCCCCGCATTCTCATCCTCGACGAGCCGGTCTCGGCCCTCGACGTCTCGGTTCAGGCGCAGGTGCTGAACCTCCTCGCCGACCTCAAGGCGGAGCTGGACCTCACCTACCTGTTCATCAGCCATGACCTCGCCGTGGTCGAGGCGGTGAGCGACCGGATCGCGGTTCTCTATTTCGGTTCGGTCGTGGAAACCGGCCCGGCCGAAAGTGTCTTTGCAGCGCCGCGCCATCCCTATACCAAGCTTCTGGCCGACAGTGCGCCGGTCGTGGGGCGGCCGCTTGGGGGCGCGGCGCAGGGCGAATTGCCCGACCCCCTCAACCCGCCGCCAGGCTGCGCCTTTGCCGGGCGCTGTCCGCGCGCAACGGAGATTTGCCGACGGGATCGCCCCGTGCTTGGCCGCATCGAAGGAGACCAGTTTGCCGCCTGCCACAACCCCATCCCGGCCTGAACCCCGCCTGTCGCGTCCGCAGCGGGTGGCGGAGGCGATCAAGGATTGGGTGATGGCCGAAGGCTGCCAGCCGGGGGACCGGCTGCCGTCGGAAACCGAACTGATCGACCGCTTCGGCATGGCCAAGGGCACGATCCGCGAGGCGATCCGCATCCTTGAGGCGCAGGGGCTGGTCAAGTCGCGCACCGGGCCGGGGGGCGGGGTCTTCATTCATCCCGTCTCGGAAGAGCGCGCTGCAGCTTTGCTTGGCAACTACTTCTATTTCCAAAAACTTTCCATAGACGACATCTACCAGATCCGGGAGGCGCTGGAACCGGAACTGGCGGCGAGCCTTGCCGGAAAGCTGACGGAAGCGCAGCTTGCCGCGCTGGAGGCGGTGATGGCCGACTACGCCGAACCCGCCCGGACTGCGGAGGAAGAGCGCGCCCAGCACATCGCCTCGCTCCGGTTCCACGCGGTCCTGGCCGAGATGTCGGGCAATCCGCTCCTGCGGTTCCTGATCCGATTCATCGCCAACATGCTGAGCGAGATCACCGTGTCACGGCAACTGTACGCGCCGCCGAACCCGGAACTGTGGAAAAGCGGCATGGACTACCAGTCGCGCCTTGTCGCGGCGCTGAGGGAAGGCGACGCCGATGCCGCGCGGGAGGTGCTGCGCGGGCATATGAAGAACGCGCACCGGCTGATGAGCCTCCAGGAGGCGGCGGTGACCCAGCGGTTTCTCTCGGAACCCACGATCATCTGATCGCCATTGCCGGCCTTGGCCGGGGTCTCAGGCCACCTTCTCTTCGAGGAGTTCGCGCCAGCGGTGACAGGCAACCTCGTGTCCGTCCCCCGGATGCTCCAGCACCGGCTCTTCCTTCTTGCAGTGATCGATGGCGAAGGGGCAGCGGGTGTGGAACTTGCATCCCGTCGGCTGGTTCGTGGGCGACGGGATCTCGCCCTCGAGCTTTTGCGCGCGGCCCCGGTCGTCGGGATCGAGCGAAGGGATCGCCGAGAACAGCGCCTTGGTATAGGGATGCCTCGGCGCGGCAAACAGCGTCCGCGTCGGCGCGGATTCCACCAGCCGACCCAGATACATCACCGCGACATGATCGCAGGTATGGGCGACGACCGAGAGGTCATGGCTGATGAAGAGGAAGGTCAGCCCCATGTCCCGCTGGATCTTCTTGAGAAGGTTGAGAACGTCGGCCTGGATCGACACGTCGAGGGCAGCCACGCTTTCGTCCGCGACGATGAATTTCGGTCCCGAGACCAGCGCCCGCGCGATCGAGATCCGCTGCCGCTGACCGCCCGAGAAGGCATGCGGAAAGCGCCTGAGGTGTTCGAGGTTCAGCCGGCATTTCGCGGCGATCTCGCGGACGCGCGCATCTGTCTCCTCGCGGGTCTTGGTCAGGCCCATGACCTCCAGAGGTTCGGCGATGATGTCGCGCACTGTCATGCGCGGGGAGAGCGCCGCGTAGGGGTCCTGGAAGA
>JBNKFC010000486.1:0-1513 GCA_050289105.1 Paracoccaceae bacterium
GTCCAGGCGGATTACCTCGCGCAGTTCGCAGGACTTGAGACGGGCGATCTCGATGTCGCGATGGAGATGTGGGAGACCACCGGCCGCGAGGCGATGGATGCCGCGACCGCGACCGGCAAGGTCGAGAATTTCGGGCCCACCGGCATGAAGGCCAAGGAAGAGTGGTGGTATCCCTCATACATGAAGGAGAAATGCCCCGGCCTGCCGAATTGGGAGGCCTTGAAGGACGAGGCCTGCGCCGAGGCGTTTTCCACTGCCGAGACCGCGCCGAAGGGCCGGTATCTGGGTGGCCCCGTGACCTGGGGTGGCTTCGACGATGAACGTGTCGAGGCGCTCGACCTGCCGTTCGAGGTGATCCACGCCGGGACCGACGCCGCCCTTTTCGCGGAACTGGAGAGCGCCTATCAGCGCCAGGCGCCGATCATGCTCTGGATCTATGCGCCGCACTGGGCGCCGGCCAAGTACGAAGGCGAATGGGTCGAGTTCCCGGAATACACGCCGGAGTGCTACAACGATCCGGCCTGGGGTAGTAATCCCGACATGGCCTATGACTGCGGCAAGCCGTTCGGAGAAATCTGGAAGGTCGGCTGGGCCGGGGTCAAGGACAAGTGGCCCGGGGCGTATGAGGCGATCAAGGCCTTCACCATCGACAATGCCGAGATGGGCGCGATGATCACCGATGTCGACCTGAACGGGAAGACCGTGGAAGAGGTCGCGGACGCCTGGATGGCCGCGAACGAAGGCCGCTGGAAGGGCTGGATCGGGCAGTAACCCGACCGGACCCGCCACCCTCCGCCCGCGCTTTTCTCGCGTGGGCGGGGCAAATTCGCTCTGCCCGGACAAGTGATGACCGAAGACCCCGCCGTGCCCGCTGACGCCAAGCTTGTCTGCCGAGAGGTGTGGAAACTCTTCGGCGCACGGGCTGGAGACGTCTTCCGTACACTCGGCCCGGAGCCGGGGATCGAGCGCATTCTCGGTGCCGGTCTGGTGCCGGCGGTCCGCGCGGTCAACCTCGCGGTGCGCGAGGGCGAGATCTTCGTGATCATGGGACTGTCGGGGTCAGGAAAGTCGACGCTCGTGCGCCTCATGTCGCGGCTGATCGAACCGACGGCGGGCGAGATCCTCTTCAACGGTCGGAACCTGCTTGCGGCCTCGAACGAGGAGATGGTGGATATCCGCCGGCACAAGATGGGCATGGTGTTCCAGCATTTCGCGCTGTTGCCGCATCTCACCGTGCTTGGGAACGTCGCTTTTCCGCTGGAAATCCAAGGTGTTCCGCGCGAGGAGCGCGAGGCGCGGGCGCGCAAGATGATCGCGCTCGTCGGGCTTGGCGGTCGGGAAGGCGCGATGCCGCGCCAGCTTTCGGGCGGGCAGCAGCAGCGGGTGGGGATCGCCCGGTCGCTGGCCGTCGAGCCGGAACTTTGGTTTCTCGATGAACCCTTCTCGGCCCTCGATCCGCTGATCCGCACGCGGCTTCAGGACGAGTTGCTGGAGCTTCAGGACAAGCTCCGCC
>JBNKFC010000487.1:0-9989 GCA_050289105.1 Paracoccaceae bacterium
GTCCGGGACGACGGAAAGGACAACGCCCTTCATGGCCGCCACCCGGGCGGCGCGACACAGAAGGAGATCAGCGGTGACCAAACGCACCTATGCCAAGTACAAGATCGACCGCCGCATGGGCGAAAACATCTGGGGCCGTCCGAAATCCCCGGTGAACCGCCGCGAATACGGGCCGGGCCAGCACGGCCAGCGCCGCAAGACCAAGCTTTCGGACTTCGGCACGCAGCTGCGCGCCAAGCAGAAGCTGAAGGGCTATTACGGCGACCTGACCGAAAAGCAGTTCCGCCGCATCTTCTCCGAAGCCGAGCGCGTCAAGGGCGATACCGGTGAGAACCTGATCGGCCTGCTGGAGCGCCGTCTCGACGCCGTCGTCTACCGCGCCAAGTTCGTGCCGACGATCTTCGCCGCGCGCCAGTTCGTGAACCACGGCCACGTGACCGTGAACGGCCAGCGCGTCAACATCGGGTCCTACCGCGTCAAGGAAGGCGACGTCATCGCTGTCCGCGACAAGTCGCGCCAGCTGGCAATCGTCCTCGAGGCCGTCGGCCTCGCCGAGCGTGACGTGCCCGACTATATCGAGGCCGACCATTCCAAGATGACCGCGACCTTCGTGCGTCAGCCGTCGCTGGGCGACGTGCCCTACGCCGTGCAGATGGAACCGCACCTCGTCGTGGAATTCTACGCCAAGAACTGATCCCGGCCCCGTCGGGGCAGGGCAAGGATCGGGCCGCTGCGGGACACCGCGGCGGCCCTTTTCGTTCTGACCGCGTGGGTTGCCGATCCATGGGCCATCAAATCGCCCCAGGATGCCCGTGATGCTGCCTGCTTTGCCCGCAAGGCTCATTCCAAAGGGAACCGGGCACATGCCGGGCAGTGGGCAGATGGCAACAGCGGGAATGACCGACAGCACTGCGCGAGACGAACCCGCGAGCCGGGCGGAGCGGTTTGTCGCCGTCGCCCTCGTTCTCCTCGCGACCTTCGCCTTCGGCCAGCTCGTCCAGTTGGCCGCGGAACGCGCCGCCGAGCCGGGTTACGATTTTCGCTATTACTGGCTTGCCGGGAAGCTCTGGGCCGACGGAGTGTCGCCCTACGGACCCATCTACGCCGAGACGGCGGCGCGGCTGGTCATCGAGGGCAACGTGCCCGAGATCTGGGCCTATCCGCCGAGCCTCTGGCTCTTTTCGCGGTTGCTGGCGCCGTTCGATCTGGCAACGGCGTGGCACCTCTGGCTTGCCGCATCGCTGGTGGCGCTGCCGGCGGCCAGCGCGGCGATCGCGCTCGCCGTGCCGACAACCGTTCCGGGCCGTGGCACGCTCCGCATCCCGCGGCTCTGGATCTTCGCGCTGCATCTTGCCGTCATGTGCATGGTGGAGTTCACCGGCCTCGCGCTCTTCGTCGGCCAGATATCCATTCTCGTCTATCTGGGCGCCTCGCTCGCCTGTGCCGGCTTCCTGCGCGGGCGGCACAGCCTGGCGGTCGCCGGACTGGCGCTTCTGTTCCTCAAGCCGCAGATCGGGGCGGTTGTGGCCCTCGGCCTCATTCTTTCGGGACGATCCGGTGCCAAGGCCGTCCTGGGCGCCGTCATTGTGACGCTCGGCCTCTGTCTGCCCGCGATGATGGCGAGCCCGCTTGCCCTCATCGACTGGCTGCGCACGCTCGGCGGCTATGACGGGGTGAGCTACGCGAACCAGGTCTTCGCGATGTCGGGGATCCGGCACCTGCTCTGGGCCTATTCGGGGCATGACATCGGCAACCTGCCGGCAATGGCAGTGGCGCTGGCCGCGGGGCTCGTCGTCGCGATCGTCGATCGGCGCCACCGCGGAGCCGCAAGCGGCCTTGCCCGCTTGATTGCCATCGAGCTTCTTGCCGCGCTCGCCTTCGCGCCGCTCCATATCTACGATTTCGTCGTCTTCGGCGCGGCGATCCCGTTCATCTTCGCGCTGCCGCGCCGGGCGGCAATCGTGTTCGGTCTGATCGGGATGGTGCTGTGCCTGAGGCCCAGCGACCTTCACATCGCGCTGCTGACGGGCGATTTCGTGCCGCTCTTTCCCGGGACAGTCCTGGCCAACCTCGGCGTCGCAGCGATGCTGGCCGCGATGCTGGTATCGCCGTCTGCGGGGATGAAGAACACCAGCTCACCTGATTTCTCCGGCATGCCGGGCCGATAGCCCGCATTCCGCGCTGGCAATGCATCCGGCACGTCGCTAGAAAGCGCGAAGTTGCCGGAGTCACTGCCATGACCGATCCGATCCGCCCCCAGCCGGGGATCATGGATATCGCGCTCTACCAGGGCGGTGCCGCGCATGTCGCGGGCATCAGCGATGCGGTGAAACTGTCGTCGAACGAAAACCCGTTCGGCCCGTCGCAAAAGGCGAAGGAAGCGTTCCAGCGCGCGGTCCACAAGCTGCACCGCTATCCATCCACGGATCACGCCGCGCTGCGCGCCGCGATCGGCGAAGTTCACGGCCTTGATCCCGAGCGGATCATCTGCGGTGTCGGTTCGGACGAGATTATCCATTTCCTCTGCCAGGCCTATGCCGGTCCGAAGGACGAGGTGGTGTTCACCGAACACGGCTTCCTCATGTACCGCATTTCGGCCATGGCGGCGGGGGCGACGCCCGTCGAGGTGAAAGAGCGCGACCGCACGACCGACGTCGACGCGATCCTGGCCGCCTGCACCCGTCACACCAAGCTCGTCTTCATCGCCAACCCGAACAACCCGACCGGGACGATGATCGGCCTGCCCGAGATCGAGCGCCTTGCCGCCGGATTGCCGAAGCAGGCGATCCTCGTCCTCGACGGCGCCTATGCCGAATATGTCGAAGGCTACGACGGCGGGGCCGGTATCGCGACCTCGCGGCCCAATGTGTTCATGACCCGGACCCTGTCGAAGATTTACGGTCTTGGCGGGCTCAGGATCGGCTGGGGCTACGGGCCGAAGCCGATCATCGACGTCCTCAACCGGATCCGCGGCCCCTTCAACCTCTCGAACGCGCAGCTTGAGGCGGGAGAGGCTGCGATCCGCGACCAGGATCACGTCGAGCGCTGCCGCGAGGAGAATACGCGGCTCCGCGCCTGGTTGGCCGAGGCGCTGGCGGAAAGGGGCGTGCCTTCAGACACATCCACCGCGAACTTCATCCTTGCCCGCTTCGCGGACGAGGCCGAGGCGGCGGCCTGCGACCAGTTCCTGCAAGGCCAGGGCTTGATCGTCCGGCGCGTGAGCTCCTACGGGCTGCCCAACTGCTTGCGCATCACCATCGGGGATGAGGCCTCCTGCCGCCGCGTCGCCCATGCGATCGGCCAGTTCAAGGGGCGGAAATGACGGGGAAGGTCTATGATCGCGTCGCCCTGATCGGGCTCGGCCTCATCGCCTCGTCGATGGGGCATGCGATGAAGAAATGGGGGCTTGCGGGGGCGGTCGCCGGCCATGCCAAGACCGAGGCGACGCGCGAGGCGGCGCTAGAACTCGGCTTTTGCGACGAGGTCTTCGCGACGGCGGCCGAGGCGGTCGAGGGCGCCGACCTTGTCGTGCTCGCTGTCCCGGTCGGTGCGATGGGCGCGGTCGCAGCGGAGATCGGTCCGCATCTGAAACCCGGCGCCACCGTGACCGATGTCGGCTCTGTTAAGCAGGCGGTGGTCGAGGCGGTCAGCCCGCATATCCCCGACGGCGTCGATTTCGTCCCCGGACATCCTCTCGCAGGGACTGAACATTCCGGGCCAAGGTCGGGTTTCGCCACGCTTTTCCAGAACCGCTGGTGCCTGCTGATCCCCGGTACGGCCCGGCCAGAAGCGGTGGCGCGGCTCCGCGCCTTCTGGGAAGGCATGGGTGCCAATGTCGAAGAGATGGATGCGGCCCATCATGACCTCGTCCTTGCCGTGACCAGTCACACACCGCACCTCATCGCCTATACGATGGTGGGCGTCGCCGATCACCTCCGCCGGGTGACGGAGAGCGAGGTCATCAAGTATTCCGCCGCGGGCTTTCGCGACTTTACCCGCATCGCGGCTTCGGATCCGACCATGTGGCGCGACGTGTTCCTGACCAACAAGGAGGCGACGCTCGACATTCTCGGCCGCTTCACCGAGGAGTTGTTTGCGCTCCAGCGCGCGATCCGCATGGGTGACGGTGACGAGCTTTTCGACTATTTCACCCGGACACGTGCAATCCGGCGCGGCATCATCGAGGCCGGGCAGGATACCGACGCCCCCGATTTCGGTCGCGCGAAGGTCGAGGGCGGATGACGGGGCGGCGGATCTCCGCGCTGGTTCTCTGGGCCACGCTCTCCGCAGCTGCCCATGCCGCGCCAATGGCGGAATCGCTGCGCCCGATCCCGCGACCGCACCACAAGACCGATATCGCCGCCGCGGCGATGTTTGTGACCGCGCCTCGGCCATATGCGGGCCCGGCCCGCGAACCCGCAGTCGGTCGGGCGACGCTTCTGCCCGCGACCTTCGTGGTCACGCCGTTGGAATTGCCCTCACTCCGTCCGGCGCCGCGGCCGGATCGCGTGGCGCCGGTGACGGCGACCCGCTCGGCGGTTCCGTCGGCCTTCGCACCCACCGCCTCTCTTCGTCCCGAAGTGCGGCCCGCCGTCGCGCCCGAGCGTATCGTGAAGGCCGTTTTCCGGACGCAGCCGGTGCCCGAGGCGACGATCGGCCGGAAGGGTGCCGTCTGCGGCGATCCGGCAATCGTCGGCAAGACGATCCCGCCGATCGCGGCGAAGCTGAAGGGCTGCGGACTTGAGGACGGGGTCAGCGTGATCTCGGTCGCGGGCGTGGCGTTGACGCAGCCCGCCTCGATCGACTGCGCCACGGCGAAGGCGCTGAAGACCTGGGTCGAGACCGGCGTTAAACCTGCCGTTGGCCGCCAGGGCGGCGGCGTCGCGGCGCTCCAGGTGGCGGCGAGCTATTCCTGCCGGGGCCGCAACAACCAGGCAGATGCGAAGATCAGCGAGCATGGCAAGGGCAGGGCGGTCGACATCTCGGCGATCGTGCTGGCCGACGGAACCTCGGTGACCGTGCTGAAAAGCTGGGGCTCGAAGAGCTATGGCACCTCTCTCGCGTCGATGCGCAAGGCGGCCTGCGGGACGTTCAACACGGTGCTGGGGCCGGGGTCGGACCGGTTCCACGACGATCACTTCCATCTCGATACGGCGCGGGGTCGCGGGCCCTACTGCCGGTAGATGGCAGCTAGAGCCGGGGTGAGGGGCCAAGCGGCACCGGCCCAAGGCTCATCCGGCCGCCCTGAAAGACCAGCGGCATCGTCAGCTGGTCGGCATTGCCGCCAAGCAGAGCGAGGCTTTGCAGCGCCCTTTCGACGGTCGGCGCCGTCTCGGCCCGCACCAGACCGAGCGCGGTCACCAGCTTCAAGGCGGCGCGCCAGTTCTCGATGCTCAGGTCCAGCCGCCCCTCTGGTTGCCCGCCGGCGCTGATCGTCAGCGCGCCCTTGCCGCTCAACCGGACCGGCCCCCATTCGAGCGCCAGTGACCGGACGTCCGCTGCGCGGATCCGCACGCCTTCGGTCGCGGTGAAGCGATCAAGCGGCCGGTCGAGCCCCAATGTGGCATCCAGATAGAGCCGCTCGCCCCGCTCCGGCAGCGCCCCGCCTGTGGTGATCAGGTCCGCCGGAACGCCCGAGAGTGTAAGCCCGGTCAGTTCCACGCCGACCTCCTGCGACAGGGGATCGGCACCCTGCCGGATGGCGGCCCGCGCCTCCTCGGCGGCGAAGCCCCAGCCGAAATCGGAGGTCAGGCCAAGCGCCCGCCCGACCGCTTGTCCGTGATCGAGCGGCAGCGTCGTGTCGAGGCCAAAGACCGCACTCGCGTTCAGCTCATCCGAGGTGACCTCGACCGTCTCGCGGCCGAGCTGGACGGTCTGGCGCGGCGGAAGCGTGGCGATGACATGGTGCGGCTTGTAGGAGAGCGCGTGGATCTCCACGTCCGGCGCCGACCATCGGATCGCGCCGTCCGCACTCGTCAGCTCCGGCTCCGTCAGCGTGAGATCGAAGCGCGACGGAAACCCGACGAGGCTCAGTCCCGCGTAATTGGCCAGTCCCGCTGTCCGCATCTCTGCCAAAGCGGTTTCAGTGCCAGAGAGAAGGGCACGGGAACCGACGACCCAATAGCCGCTGTAAACCGCTGCAAATGCCGCGACGAGCCACAGGATGATGCGCATGAAAGGGGCCTTTCCTCACCGGGTCCGATGCTGTTTATAGGCCGGAGACGTGGGAAACCAGCGGGCGGAAATGAATTCTTTGTGGGTCTTCGGCTATGGTTCGCTGATGTGGGAGCCGGGTTTTGACTGGCAGGACCGGGTTCTTGCGCGGCTCACGGGCTGGCACCGGTCGTTCTGCATGCGCTCGATCCATCATCGCGGGACCGAGGATCGTCCCGGCCTCGTCCTTGCCCTCGACGCCGCCGAAGCGGCCGCCTGCAACGGTGTCGCCTACGCCGTCGCGCCAGACCGCGCCGACGAGACGCTTGGCTACCTGCGCGAACGCGAACTCATCTCCTCAGCCTATCTGGAAAAGACCCTGCCGATCTCGCTCGCCGATGGGCGCATGGTCGAGGCGGTGACCTATGTCATCGACCCCGACCACGTCCAGTATTGCGGCGGTCTGCCGCTGGAGGAACAAGCCCGGATCATCGCCACCGCGGTTGGCGGGCGCGGGCCGAACACCGAATACCTCTGGAACACCGCCGCGCATCTGGGCGAGCTTGGACTCGCCGATCCCGACCTCGACTGGCTGGCCGCGCGTGTCCGGACGTTGACGGCGTCCCTTAACGGCTTGTGAGAGCCGACGGCCCCGCCTATTGTCCGGGGAAAGCAAGACTGGGGTGGCGATCCTGATGGACAAACCCATGCGCGAGGCAGAGCCGTTCTTCTCGCAACCGGTGCGCCAGGTGGCGATGATGCTTCTTGTCTCGGCCTTGGTCGGGGCGGGTGCTTATGTCGCTTATGGGCCGATCTTTTCGATCTTCATCGCCAATCCCTGGCTGAACGGGCTGATCGTCGCGGTCTTCATTCTCGGCGTGCTGACCTGCTTCTGGCAGGTCGCGCAACTGATGAGGTCGGTCAGCTGGATCGAGGGCTTCGCTGCCCATCGTCCGGGGCATGAGATCACCATCGCGCCGCGACTGCTGGCGCCTCTCGCCGCGCTCCTGCGGTCGCGCGGGCCGCGGGCGGGGCAGATCTCCAACTCCTCCGCCCGCTCGATCCTCGAATCCGTCGCGACCCGCATCGACGAGGCGCGCGACATCACCCGCTATCTTGCCAGCCTCCTGATCTTCCTCGGCCTTCTCGGAACCTTCTACGGCCTCGCCATCACCGTTCCGGCCGTCGTCGATACGATCCGCGCGCTGGCGCCGCAGGAAGGCGAGAGCAGCACCCAGGTCTTCGACAAGCTGATGGGCGGGCTCGAAAAACAGCTTGGCGGCATGGGCACGGCGTTTTCCTCCTCGCTCCTCGGGCTGGCCGGATCGCTGGTCGTCGGGCTTCTGGAGCTTTTCGCCGGACATGGCCAGAACCGTTTCTACCGCGAGCTGGAGGAGTGGTTGACCTCTTTCACCCGGCTTTCCTTCGCCGGCGGCGAAAGCGAGGGCGCCTTCGATCAGGAGGCGGTGGCGGGCGTTCTTGATCACATGGCCGAACAGGTGGAGACCTTGCAGGCCATTCTGGAGCGCACGGATGCCGGCCGCGCGGCGGTCAACGAGCGGCTGGAGGCGGTCGCCCATTCGGTCTCCGCTCTGACCGCCCGGCTCGAAACCGAAACCGGGTCGAACGCCCAGCTTTCGCGTATCGCCGACGGCCAGGATCGGCTCGTCGCGCTGATCGAGAGGAACAGCCAGGACATCCGCATCGACGGCGGAGATGCCGAAAGCCGGATGCGGCTGCGCTCGATCGACGTGCAGCTTCTCAAGCTTCTCGAAGAGGTGGCTGCGGGGCGGCAGGAAAGCATGGCCGACCTGCGCGGCGATCTTGGCGAACTGACCCGCGCGGTGCGCGCGCTCGCCCGCGCCGACGCCGCCCGGAGGGGCTGAGATGGCGCTGTCGCAGGGCAGGGGAGGACAACGCTTCTCGGCCAATATCTGGCCCGGCTTCGTCGACGCGATGACGGCGCTTCTGATGGTGCTGATGTTCGTCCTGACGATCTTCATGATCGTCCAGTTCACGCTCCGTGAGACCATCAACACCCAGGATGACGAGCTTGCGGTGCTGGCCGATCAGGTCGCGGGACTTGCCGATGCGCTCGGGCTCGAACGCGGGCGGACGGCGGAGTTGAACGCCGAGGTCGCCGGGCTGTCGGCCAACCTGACCGACGCCAAGGCCGCCGCCGACCGCCAGTCGGCCCTGATCGCGACGCTGACCTCGCAGCTCGAAGGTCAGACCGCCAAGCTTTCCGAGGCCGAAGCGAAGATCACCTCTTTCGAGGCTCAGGTCGCCTCGCTTCTATCCGAACGGGACGCGGCGCGCGGGCAGGCAGACGCCTTGGGGGCGGAACGAGACCAGTTGCTGACGGCGCGGGAGGCGCTGAACCTTGCCGTGGCGAAGGCGCGCGAGGAGATCGACGCGCAGGCCGAAGCCGCCCGCCTTGCGGCGGCACGTCGCGAGGCGCTGGAAGCGTTGACGGCCGATCTGCGGGCGCAAGCCGAAAAGGACGCCGCGACGCTGGCCGAAACCCAGGGCGCACTCGACGACAAGACCAAGGCTTTGACCGATGCCGAGGCCGCGCGGCTTGCCGAAGCCGCCGCCGCCGAGGCGCTCCGGACCCGCCTCAAGGGCGCCGAGGATGAGCTGACCGCGATGACGCTCGCCCTGGAAGAGGAGCGCAAGAAGGCCGAGGACACGCTGACGCTTCTGGCCGCCGCCGAGGCTGCGCGCAAGGATCTCGACGGCAAGCTCGCCGCAGCGCTCCTTGCGCAGACAGCGAGTGCCGAGGAACTCGCCGCGGCCCGCGCCGCCGCCGAGGCCGCAAGAAGCGCGAGTGCCTCCGACCGTCAGGCGATCGAAACCGAACTCGCCGCCGCGCTTGCCGCGAAGCTGTCGGCGGAACAGACCGCCGAGACCTCGCTGAGCGAGGCCGAGCGGCAGAAAGCGCTCCTCGCCGCCGCGAATACGCGGCTCGCGGAGGAAGAGGCGGCCTCGGCCGAAGCGGCGCGGAAGGTGGCGCTTCTCAACCAGCAGATCACGGCGCTTCGCAGTCAGCTCGGTTCGCTCCAGAATCTCCTCGATGCCTCCGCCGCCAAGGATGCCGATTCCCGCGTGCAGATCGAGGCGTTGGGCAGCCAACTCAACTCGGCCCTCGCCCGCGTAGCGGCCGAGGAAAAGCGTCGGGCGGCCTTGGAAGAGGCTGAGCGGATCCGGCTCGAGGAAGAGGCGAAGGCCCTGAAAGCGGAGACCAAGGAACTGTCGCGCTACCGATCGGAATTCTTCGGCAAGCTCTCCGAAGTCCTCGCGGGCCGCGAAGGCGTGCGGGTCGTCGGCGACCGGTTCGTCTTTTCCTCCGAAGTGCTCTTCGAACCCGGCGCGGCGGATCTTGCCCCGGAAGGCCGCAGCCAGATCGCCGGCGTCGTCGCGACCCTGCAAGAGGTCGCCGCGGCGATCCCGCCCGAGATCGACTGGATCATCCGCGTCGACGGCCATACCGACAACGTGCCGCTGTCGGGCTTCGGCCAGTTCCGCGACAACTGGGAACTGAGCCAGGGGCGGGCGCTGGCGGTCGTGCGCTACATGCAGGACGTGCTGGGCTTCCCGCCAGAGCGGATGGCCGCGACGGGGTTCGGCGAGTACCGGCCGGTGGCGCTTGGCGACACGCCGGATGCCCGGGCGCAGAACCGCCGGATCGAACTGAAGCTGACCGAGCGGTAGTGCGCATCACAATGATGGATTGTACTGCGCTTGTCGCAGGGGAGCGCAGTTGGGCGGAGAAACGCCGGCCGGCTCGCGATAGGTTGACCGTGATCCCCCACGGAGGCGTTTGTGCCTGACCG
>JBNKFC010000488.1:0-4492 GCA_050289105.1 Paracoccaceae bacterium
CGGCAAGGGCGCGATCCTCGCGGACACCGTGTCGCGCGCCCTTCACTATTGGAACGGCGACGGCAGCGACTACCGGATCTACCCGACCTCGGTACCGAAAACGGACGAGCTGACCAGGCGCGGCTATACCGAGGTCGTACGCAAGAAGGTCGGGCCCGACTGGACCCCCACGGCATCGCAACTCGAACGTTTTCCCGACTGGCACTACATGCCGCCGGGACCGGATAACCCGCTTGGCACCCATGCGATGTATCTCGGCTGGCCCGCCTACCTCATCCACGGCACGCACGACACGAGAAAGATCGGCCGGCGATCGTCGGACGGCTGCATCGGGCTCTTCAACGCAAGTATCGCCGAGCTTTTCGCGATCACGCCCGTCGGCACGCAGGTCCGCCTGATCTGATCGCCGCTGCACTGCGGCGATTGACTTGCCCGTCCCCCCGCGCCACAACTCCCACGACGTTTTTTCCGGGGGAGCGACCATGAAGAAGGTTTACGGCTCGGCGAAGGAGGCCCTTTCGGGCCTTCTGCACGACGGCATGTTCATCGCGGCGGGCGGTTTCGGCCTGTGCGGCATTCCGGAACTGCTGATCGACGCGCTGGTCGAGAGCGGTGTGAAGGACATCACCGTCGCCTCGAACAATTGCGGCGTGGACGGGTTCGGGCTTGGCAAGCTGCTCGACACCCGCCAGATCAAGAAGATGCTATCTTCCTATGTCGGCGAGAATGCCGAATTCATGCGCCAGTACCTCTCAGGGGAGTTGGAGCTAGAATTCAACCCGCAAGGCACCTTGGCCGAGCGCATGCGCGCCGGCGGCTGCGGCATTCCGGGCTTTTATACGAAGACCGGCGTCGGCACGGTGATCGCCGAGGGCAAGGAGCACAAGGAGTTCGACGGCGAGACCTATATCCTCGAACGCGGGATCTTCGCCGACCTCTCCATCGTCAAGGCCTGGAAGGCGGACGAGACCGGCAACCTCGTCTTCCGCAAGACCGCGCGCAACTTCAACCCGCCGGCGGCGATGTGCGGGCGGACCTGCGTCGTCGAGGTCGAGGAGATCGTGCCCACCGGCAGCCTCGACCCCGACCACATTCACCTGCCCGGCATCTACGTGCACCGGATCATCCAGGGCGAGCACGAAAAGCGCATCGAACAGCGCACCGTGCGCAAGCGGGCCTGAGGGCGCACCGATGACGACAAGCACCAGAGACACACGCAGGCACGCCGTCGAGGCGGACTTCCTCCATTGGGTCAGCGTCGCCCGCGAAATCGTTGCCGACCATTTCCCGGCCGAACGCGCCGAACCGCACAACCAGATGGTCATCGACACCGCCCGATCGCTCATGATCGCCGAGCGGCTCGGTGACATCGAAACGACGCTCGAGGGTATCCGCGATGCCCTTGCCCATTCCAAGGAGAGCTGAGATGCCCTGGCACCGCAACCAAATGGCCGCCCGCGCGGCGCAGGAACTCAAGGACGGGATGTATGTGAACCTCGGCATCGGCATCCCGACGCTGGTCTCGAACTACATTCCCGAAGGTGTCCATGTGACGCTGCAATCGGAAAACGGCATGCTCGGCATGGGCCCCTTCCCTTACGAGGGCGAAGAGGACCCAGAACTCATCAACGCGGGTAAGCAGACGATCACCGAACTGCCGCATTCGGCCTATTTCGATAGTGCCACGAGCTTCGGCATGATCCGCGGCGGCAAGATCGCGATGGCGATCCTCGGCGCGATGGAAGTCAGCGAAAAGGGCGACCTCGCGAACTGGATGATCCCCGGCAAGCTCGTGAAGGGCATGGGTGGGGCAATGGACCTGGTTGCCGGTGTCGGTCGCGTGGTGGTCGTGATGGATCACACCTCCAAGCACGGGGAATCTAAGGTGCTGAGGGAATGCACCCTGCCCCTCACCGGCAAGGGTGTGGTCGACCGGATCATCACCAACCTCGGCGTCCTCGACGTGTCCCACAAGGGGCTTCATATCGTCGAACTTGCCGACGGTGTGACCGAAGACGAGCTGCGGGCCGCGACCGAGGCGACGATCGTCTGATCGCAATCCGGCGCCCGGCGTAATGACCGGAAGGATTCTGGCCTTCCGGTCACGGCGGACTGTCTATTTTTTCGAAACAAATCCATAATCCTGCCCCAATCCGTTGCTAGCGACCGGGGCAATGATGAACGCCGACCTGCCCCTTCCCAAGACACCTTCCCGCACGCCTTCTCGGCGGCTGCGGGATATTGCCGTGATCGTAGGACTTCTGGCGCTCTTCGTGGCCGGTCTGGTCGGCCTTGCCGCAGCCACCGGCTGGGAAGAAACCCGCGCCCAGATCGCCCGCCTGACGCTCTGGCAAGGGGCGACGCTTCTGGGGCTGTCCCTGGTCAACTACCTCTTGCGCGCGCTGCGCTGGCATCTCTTCGCCCGCAGGCTCGGCCTGCCGACGACGCTCGTGCAGGACATGCGCCATTTCCTTGGCGGCTTCGCGATGATCGTCACGCCGGGACGGGTGGGAGAGCTTGTCCGCATGCGCTGGCTGAAGCGTGAAGCCGGGTGGAATTTCGAACGCACCGCGCCCCTCGCCCTTGTCGACTGTGCCTCGGACCTTGCCGCGATGGCCCTGATCCTCGGGCTCTCGGTTTCGCTCGTCGCGACCGGGGTCACCGGCGCCGTGCCGGTGACGATTCTGGCGCTTGCCGGCGCTGTCGTGGCGACCCGACCCGCGCTTCTCACGGCCCTTGTCACCCTTGCGCACCGGCTTATTGGCCGGATGCCGCGTCTCTTCGGCCGGCTGCGCGCCGCCGCCCGATCGCTCGACCGCTTCTCAGGCGCGGGCGCGATGCTCCCGGCGCTGACTCTCGGCATCACCGGCTGGCTGGCCGAGGGCTATGCCTTCCACCTGCTTCTCGGCTGGATGGGGGCCGAAATCGGATTGGCGAAAGCCATTGCCATCTTTGTCTTCGCAACCCTCGCAGGCGGCCTGACCGGCGCGCCGGGTGGCGTCGGCGGGGCCGAGGCCGCAATGATCGCGCTCCTGTCGATCGACGGCGTGCCGATGGAGGTTTCGGTGCCCGCGACCGCGATCATCCGCGTCACAACACTCTGGTTCGCGCTGGGGATCGGCATGGCCGTCTTCCCCTTCGCCGAACGCGCATCGCAACGAAAGATATCCAGGGGGGCAAATGCTCTGGAAGACCGCTGACTATGCCGGCTGGGGCCGCGCGCTGACCGCCACGGGCGAGATCGCGCGACCGGAGCGGCAGCGCGCCTTGGAGGCGCTCCTGAAAGACGGGCTCGTCCCCGCGATCGGCATGCGCCGCAGCTACGGCGACGCCGCGCTGAACGATGGTGGCCGCGTCATCGACATGACCCGGCTTGACCGGATGCTCGGCTTCGACCCCGCGACCGGGATCCTCGATGTCGAGGCCGGCGCCCGGGTGGGAGAGATTGCCGCTGCCTTCGGCCCGAAAGGCTGGCTTCCGGCGGTGATGCCCGGCACCGGCTTCGCCACCGTGGGCGGCTGCATCGGCCAGGACGTGCACGGCAAGAACCACCACCATGCGGGCTCGTTCTGCGAGCACGTCGTGTCGCTGACGCTGCTGACCGGCAAAGGTCCTGTCGAGGTAGCCCCCGAAAAGACGCCGGACCTCTTCCGCGCGACCGCCGGCGGGCTCGGCCAGACCGGCGTGATCGTCTCGGCGCGGCTCAGGCTCTTGCCCTGCAAGGGCGACGTCATGGTCGTCACCGAACGCCGTGTCGAGGGCTGGGACGAATTCCTCGCCCTTCTCGACGCATCCGGGGCGACCTATACCGTCGGCTGGATCGACGCGACCGCGACCGGTGCAAGCCTCGGGCGCGGCATCCTGGAAGAGGGCGAAACCGGCTCCGGCCTCATGCCGAAGCGGGTGCGGTATCGCAAGGTTCCCCTCGACGCGCCGAGCTTCGCGCTCGCCGGGCCGGTGGTGCGCACCTTCAATGCCGCCTATTACCGCCGGGTCCCCGCGACCGGGCGGACCGTGGTGAAGCCGATCTCGGATTTCTTCTTCCCGCTCGACAAGATCCACGACTGGAACCGGCTCTACGGAAAGCGCGGCTTCCACCAGTTCCAATGCGTTGTGCCGCTTGCCGCCGCACCCGCCCTCCGCGACATGCTGGAAGAGATCGCGACGTCCGGCCTCGCCTCGCCGCTTGCGGTTCTAAAGCGCATGGGGCCGGGGCGCGCGGGCTTTCTCAGCTTCCCGATGGAGGGCTACACGCTCGCCGTTGATTTCCCGAACCGGGCCGAGGCGCGCGAACTGATCCGGCGGCTCGAAGCCGTCTGCGTCGATGCCGGCGGCCGGCTCTATTTCGCGAAGGACAGCCTCGCCCGCGGCACGGACGTAAAAGCCATGTATCCTGAACTTTCCGCCTGGCAGGCGGAAGTCGCGAAGGCCGATCCGGATGGTGCGCTTGTCACCGACCTCGTCCGCCGCCTGTCCCTGAGGAGCGCCGCAT
>JBNKFC010000489.1:0-2230 GCA_050289105.1 Paracoccaceae bacterium
GGACGGCTTCACTATTCCAACGCCGACGCCTGCCTGAAAGCCGCCGAGGCCGGGCTCGGTATAGCCTATGTGCCGGATTTCGTCGCCGCCGGCAGTCTTCGTGCCGGGTCGGTGCGCAGCCTGTTGCGGGATCAGGCCGACGCGCCCTACGGTGTCTTCGCGCTCTATCCGCCCGGTCGGCACCTCGCCGCGAAGGTTCGGGTTTTGGTCGACCATCTGGCCAAGCATTTCCAGGCTTTGGGCGGCACGCCCTTCTAGGCCGACACATTTCTTCCATAGTGGATGCAATCATATTCCGATGGCCAGGATTATAATCTGATCGGAAGTTCGCCATGTTTCCCGCATCCGCCCGTTCCGGGTGATCCGATGCAACAGGAGTTTCCGATGACAACCTATGACCAATCCCCCGCCCAAAGCCTGTCCGCGCAAGACAACGCTCAATACGCCGCCCTGATCCTAAGGGTCGCGATGGGTGTGTTCTTCCTTGCCCATGCCTGGCTGAAGATCGCCGTCTTCACGCCTGCCGGCACCGCTGGCTATTTCGCTTCGATCGGCCTGCCGGGTTTCCTCGCCTATGTCACCATCGCCGCCGAGCTTCTTGGCGGGCTCGCCCTGATCGCCGGCCTCTGGACCCGCTGGGTCGCGCTGGCGCTGGTGCCGGTCCTCGTCGGCGCCGCTTACTTTGGCCACGGCGCGGCCGGGTTCTTCTTCTCCAACCCCAATGGCGGCTGGGAATTTCCGGCGTTCTGGGCCATCACTCTGATCGTGCAGGCGCTTCTCGGCGATGGCGCCTATGCTTTTGGCAAGGGTTCGGCGCGCTGACGCGCCGCCCCCCCTACCGGGAGAACCGCCATGTCCACCAGCAACGCCCCTATCGAGATCGGCCGCGTCGCGCTGACCGTCAACGACATCGACAAGGTCGCCAGCTTCTATGAAACCGCGCTCGGGCTCGTCCCGCTCGCCTCGGACGGCGAAACCCGGCGCCTCGGCGCCGGTGGCCGGGTCCTGCTGGAACTTCGGTCCGACAGCTCCGCGCGCCGCGCGACACCGCGCGAGGCGGGGCTCTTCCATACCGCGTTCCTCATGCCGTCCCGTCCCGACCTTGCCCGTTGGCTGGTCCATGCAGCCAACCTGAAGGCGCCGCTTCAGGGCGCCTCGGACCATCTGGTGAGCGAAGCGATCTATCTCGCCGATCCCGAAGGCAACGGAATCGAGGTCTATGTCGACCGGCCGCGCGATGAATGGCCCTACGAGGCGGGCCGGATCCGCATGGCGACGGAACCGCTCGACCTTCGGGCGCTGGCGGCAGATGCCGATAGGCCCTGGACCGGCGCGCCTGACGGCATGGTCGTCGGCCATGTCCATCTTCAGGTCGGCGCGGTGTCCGAGGCGGAGGCCTTCTATTCCGGCACGCTCGGCTTCGATGTCACCACGCATTATCCCGGTGCCGCCTTCTACGGCTCGGGCGGCTATCACCACCACCTCGCCACTAATGTCTGGAACAGTCGCGGCGCGGGGGCGCGGAGTTTTCCCTCCACCGGGCTCGCCGATCTGGAACTGCGCATCGACGCGGATGAGCTTGCCGCGGTGCGGGCACGGGCCGGGTCCGATCGCCTCGCCGACCCTTGGGGCACGCAGGTGAGCCTCGCTGCAAAGGCGGCCTGACCGAACCAGGTCAGAGGGCTGAAAGCACGCCGGCCAGCCGGTCGAGAAACACCTCCGCATCTCCGCGCGTGAACACGAGCGGCGGGCGGATCTTGAGCGTGTGACCGGCGGGACCGGTGGCCGAGATCAGCACCCTCGCCCGGCGCAGGTCGTTGACAATGCGCCCGGCGAGGGCACCGTCGGGCGCGCCGTCACGGCAGATGTCGGCTCCGATGAAGAGGCCCGCGCCACGCACAGCGCCAAGGCAGTCATGGCGCGCCGCCAGATCGCTCAGTCCCTTGGTCAAAAAGTCGCCGGTCTGGCGGGCGTTCTCCAGCAGGCCTTCGTCCTC
This sequence comes from Paracoccaceae bacterium, assembly GCA_050289105.1. Taxonomy (GTDB): domain Bacteria; phylum Pseudomonadota; class Alphaproteobacteria; order Rhodobacterales; family Rhodobacteraceae; genus Albidovulum. The sequence continues at coordinate 1,997 of JBNKFC010000489.1, forward strand.
GATCACGTCAAGAACGGCCATCGCGGTCGCCGCGGCCACCGCATTGCCGCCGAAAGTGTTGAAATAGCGCGCCCTGGCGCCGAATTCCGCCACCACCTCAGGCTTCAGGACCAGACCCGCGACCGGGTAGCCGTTGCCCATAGGCTTGCCGAGAGAGACCATGTCAGGCACCAGACCGTGGCGCTGAAAGCCCCACATCGCAGCGCCGGTGCGGGCAAAACCTGCCTGGACCTC
>JBNKFC010000490.1:0-4426 GCA_050289105.1 Paracoccaceae bacterium
ATGACGCTGTTGCTGATGGCCGCGCGCCGCGCGGGCGAGGGCGAGCGCGAGTTGCGCGCGGGGAAATGGACCGGCTGGCGGCCCACCCACATGATCGGCACCAAGGTCACTGGCGCCACGCTTGGCATCGTCGGCTTCGGCCGCATCGGTCAGGCCATGGCCGAGCGTGCCCATCATGGCTTCGGTATGAAGATCCTCGTGCAGAACCGCTCGAAGGTGGCGCCCGAGATATTGGCGCGCACTGGTGCCCGTCAGGCGGCCACTATCGAGGAGTTGTTGACGGACAGCGATTTCGTCTCGCTTCATTGCCCCGGAGGGGCTGCCAACCGCCATCTGATCGACGTGCGACGGCTGGGACTGATGAAGCCCTCCGCCTTCCTGATCAATACGGCACGGGGCGAGGTCGTGGACGAGATCGCGCTGGCCGACGCATTGGCGCAGGGCAGGCTCGGCGGTGCCGGGCTCGATGTCTACGAGAACGAACCGAAGATTCCCGAGGCGCTGATGGCGGCGCCGAACCTCGTCATGCTGCCGCATCTGGGGTCGGCGACGCGAGAGACGCGCGAGGCGATGGGGTTCCGGGTCATGGACAACCTTCTGGACTTCTTCGACGGCCGCAATCCGCGCGACCGGGTCGCCTGACGTCCCTAAAGGGCGTCCCAGAAGGCCTGCCCGATCGGGCTGAGCCTGCGTGTCTCGGACCGGATCTTCCGCAATTCCCGGAAGGCCGGCGGATCGGACGGGATGATGAAGGCGATCCCTTCGGACCGATCTTCCAGTGCGCTCGCCGGAAGGATCGTCGCGCCGAGCCCGCTGCGAACGAAGGACAGGAGTGCGGTGGTGTTTCGCGCCTCCAGGTTGCCCGCCCGCAAGAGGGCTTGCACCGTCTCGTTGTCGACGAACCGGCAGAGCGGATTGGCGATGAGGGGTTCGAGGCGGAGAAGGTCCCAGGACCGCGTTGCCTGCGGATGCGTGGCGATGGGACCTGCCTCGGAGCAAGCGATGCCCAACTCGTCGCGCAGGATCACCGCGCCGCCCGAGGGGTCCGCCGCGCCGGCCGAGACGATGCCGATATCGGCTTCTTCCCGCTTGATCCGCCGCAGGACCGCAGCGCTGTCGACATCGCTGATCTCCAGCCGAACGTCCGGGTGCACGCGCCGGAACCGTGCGACCGCTTCGGGCAGGAGTGTCACGGTCGCCGAGGGCACGGCGGCGATCCGCACGAGCCCGGCGCCCGACTGGACATGACGGCGGATCGCGTCGGTGCAGCGGTCGAACGCATCCGTCGCGCGCTGACTTTCGTCGAGCACCATCAGCCCGAGCGGGGTCAGCCGGTTCTTGCGGTCGGTCTCGAACAGGGGCGCGCCGATCTCCTCCTCGAACTGGGCCAGCGTCATCGACAGCGCCGAGGGCGTGCGCCCGAGAACGGATGCGGCGGCGGCGAGCGAGCCCTGGTCGGCGACGGTGCGGAAGACGCGCAGCATTCCCAGCGTGATAGCCATTTCAGAAAGCCTGAATCTAATTTCAATTGTTCCAGATTGCCTGAAACTGTCGCCGCCGTCTATTTGAAGGAGACGAGAGGAATCCATCATGAGCAATCCGGCCGGAATTTACATCGACGGAGCCTGGCAGAAGGGCGCCGCGACCATCGATAACCGCAACCCCTCGGATGTTTCCGACCTGATCGGGCATTACGAACAGGCAAGCGCCGCGCAGCTCGACGCGGCGTTGGACGCTGCGCGAAGGGCGCAGAAGACGTGGTGGGCGGCGGGCATCCAGAAGCGCCACGATGTGCTGATGGCGATCGGCACGGAACTCATGGCGCGGGCCGAGGAGATCGGCCGGATCATCGCGCGCGAAGAGGGCAAGCCCGCCGCCGAAGGCAAGGGCGAGGTCTACCGCGCTGGGCAGTTCTTTACCTATTTCGCGGCGGAAGCCCTGCGCAATCAGGGCGATCTGGCCGAGAGCGTTCGGCCCGGGATCGAGATCGACGTGCGCCGAGAGCCGGTGGGCGTCGTCGCCATCGTCTCGCCCTGGAACTTCCCGGTGGCGACTCCGGCCTGGAAGATCGCCCCGGCACTGGCCTTCGGCAATGCCGTCGTCTGGAAACCGGCGAACCTGACCCCGGCGAGTGCTGTCGCTTTGACCGAGATCATCGCGAAGCAGGACATTCCGGCGGGGCTCTTCAACCTCGTCGCGGGACCGGGGCGCGAAGTCGGCCAGCGGCTGGTGGAAAGCCCGAAGGTCGATGCGATCAGTTTCACCGGCTCCGTCCCCGTCGGGCGCGGCATCGCGGCGGCGGCGGTCGCAAACATGACCAAGGTGCAGATGGAGATGGGGTCGAAGAACCCGATGCTCATCATGGACGATGCCGATCTCGATCTGGCCGTCGCCCATGCGGCGAATGCGGCCTTCGGCGGGACCGGGCAGAAATGCACCGCGGCGAGCCGGCTGATCGTGCACGAGAAGATCCATGACGCCTTCGTCGAACGGCTCGTGACGGCGGCGGGCGCGCTGAAGGTCGGCCATGCGCTTGAGGACGGCACCCAGATCGGCCCGGTGGTGAGCGAAAGCCAGCTTGCGCAGAACCTCGACTATATCGGGATCGGCAAGGCCGAAGGGGCGGAGCTTCTTTGCGGCGGCAACCGGCTGAACCGTCCGACCGAGGGGCACTTCATGGCGCCGGCGGTCTTCGCCGGAACGCGCAACGACATGCGGATCAACCGGGAAGAGATGTTCGCGCCGATCACCTGCGTGATCAAGGCCGGCAGCTACGACGAGGCGCTTGCCATCGCCAACGACAGCGAATTCGGCCTCACCGCCGGGATCATGACCCGGTCGCTCGCCCGCGCGAACCACTTCCGCGCCAACATGCGGGCGGGTTGCGTGATGGTGAACCTGCCGACGGCCGGCACCGACTACCACGTTCCCTTCGGCGGACGTGGCGCGTCGAGCTTCGGCCCGCGCGAACAGGGGCGCTATGCTGCGGAGTTCTACACCACCGTCAAGACCGCCTATGTCGCGGCGGGGGCGCCGGAATGACGCCGGTCATCGACGGTCTGCAATATGCCAACTGGTCGGAAAAGATCTTCCGCCAGATGCGCGAGGGTGGCGTCGACGCGGTTCACGTGACAATCACCTATCACGAGACCTTCCGCGAGACGGTGCTGAACATCGAGACCTGGAACCGCTGGTTCGAGCGGTTTCCGGACCTGATCTTCCAGGGCCGCACCGCCGCCGACGTCGCGCTCGCGCGGGAAACCGGGCGGACGGCGATCTTCTTCGGCTCGCAGAACCCGTCCTGCATCGAGGACGATATCGGTCTGGTCGAGGTGCTCCACACGCTCGGCCTGCGGTTCATGCAGCTGACCTACAACAACCAGTCGCTTCTCGCGACGGGCTGTTACGAGGCCGAGGATGGCGGATTGACCCGCATGGGCCGCGAAGTGGTGGCCGAGATGAACCGGGTGGGCGTTGTCGTCGACATGAGCCATTCCGGCGAACGCTCGACGCTGGAGGCGATCGCCCATTCGACGCGGCCCATCGCGATCACCCATGCCAATCCACATAGCTGGCATCCGGCGCTGAGGAACAAGTCGGAACGCGTGCTGAGGGCGCTGGCCGAAAGCGGAGGGATGCTTGGCTTTTCGGTCTATCCGCATCACCTCAAGGATGGCAGCGCCTGTGCGTTGCAGGATTTTTGCGACATGATCGCGCGCACCGCCGATCTCATGGGGCCGGAGCGGATTGGCATCGGGACCGACCTTTGCCAGGATCAGCCGGACAGCGTCGTCGAATGGATGCGCGTGGGACGCTGGACCAAGAAGATCGACTACGGCGAGGGGAGCGCAGCGGCGCCGGGCTTCCCGCCGATGCCGGACTGGTTCGCTGACAACCGCGATTTCGGCCGGATTGCCGCCGGCCTGCGCGCCACTGGAATGGATGCGGATACGGTCGCGGCGGTGATGGGCGGCAACTGGCTGAGGTTCTTCGCGGCGAGTTTCGGGCCTGCGGGAAAGGGGTGAGGGGGCGTCATGGACAGGGCTGAACTCGGATATTCCGCCGACCTTGCCGCGTTCCGCCGGCCGCCGTCGGACGTCATGCGCCTCGCCCGGATGGGCAGCGCCCATCCGATGCGGCTGTCGTTCCTGCGCATCCTTCTCAGGCGGATGCGGGCCGAAGGCTGGCGCTTCGACCGGCCGGTCTGGGAGATCGACGCGAAAGGCGTTGGTCGTGCGGTCTACCGCGCCAAGGGGCCGGAGCGGACCTACAGCCTTGTCGCCTTCGCCCACGACCTGCCGGACGAGATGCGCTCCGACCGGGTGATCGCCACCGCATGGGACGCGACATTCGCGCTCTTCGATGGCGACCCGAGCCCGGCCGACCTCGACCGGCTGGAAGCCAACGTGCCTTTGCAGGAGGCCGG
>JBNKFC010000491.1:0-2567 GCA_050289105.1 Paracoccaceae bacterium
CGCTATTCATCTTCATGGCGGCGATGCTGGAAAGGGCGGGCATCATCAACGACATGTTCGACGTGATCTACAAGGTCCTCGGCGGCGTGAAGGGCGGCCTTGCCTCGGCCACGATCATCGCCTCGACGATCCTCGCCGCGATGGTGGGCGTGATCGGCGCGGCGGTCGTGACCATGGGCATCATCGCCCTGCCGGCCATGCTCAAGCGCCACTACGATCCGAAGATCGCGATGGGCTCGATCATGGCGGGCGGCACGCTCGGCATCCTGATCCCGCCGTCGATCCTCGCCATCATCTACGCGGTCGTCGCCGAACAGTCGGTGGGCGAGCTTTTCATCGGCGCGGTCATTCCGGGCCTCATGCTCTCGGGCCTCTACATCCTCTACGTGACGGTGCGCTGCTACATCAACCCGGACCTCGGCCCCCCGATCCCGATGGAGGAGCGCGTGTCGACGCGCGAGAAGGTCCATCTTCTCGGCAAGATGTCCGCCCCCATTGCGCTGATCATCGTCGTCCTCGGCGTGATCTTCTCGGGCGTGGCGACGCCGGTTGAGGCTGCGGGCATCGGCACCTTCGGCGCCTTCATCGTGGCCGCCATCCACCGCCGGCTCGACTGGCCGACGATCCGCGAGGCCTGCCTGACGACGCTGAAGGCCAGCGCCATGGTCATCTGGATCATGTTCGGGGCGACGATCTTCGTCGGGCTCTACGTCCTCGAAGGCGGCCAGCAATTCGTGCAGGAGACGATGCAGGGCGCCGGCCTCGGCCCCTGGGGCATCCTGATCGTCATGCAGATCATCTTGATCATCCTCGGCATGTTCCTCGACTGGGTCGGCATCCTTCTGCTGTGCGTTCCGATCTTCGTACCGATCATCAAGTCGCTGGGGGCGGCCGCCTTCGGCTTCGACAACACCGACGACCTCGTCCTCTGGTTCGGGGTGCTCTACCTCGTCAACATGCAGATGAGCTTCCTCTCGCCGCCCTTCGGCTATGCGCTCTTCTACTTGCGCGGCGTGGCACCGGACTCGATCCCGATGTCGGACATCTTCCGCTCGGCGATCCCCTTCCTGCTACTCCAGGTCGTGGGACTATTGATCTGCATGCTGGTGCCCGAGGTGATCACCTGGCTCCCTGACCTCGTCTACCGCTAGGCGCCCGGTCCAGCCGATCCGACCGTCGCCCCGGTGTCACACCGGGGGGACGGCGGCCGGTCCTCCGGCCCCCGATGACGTATTATTTTCGACAAACCGGCACTTCCTGTTAACCATTATACCGATCGGGCGGGAATTTACCCGTATGCAAACGGTTTTCGGTTTGCTGCGCGAAAGCGAGGTTCGGATGGGGACGGATTGGGACAGCGTCATTTCAACGCGGCATTCGGCAAAGGCTCATAGGCCGCTCGGCCTCACCCCGCCCGAGACGCACACGCCCTCGGCGTGGTTCCTCGGGCCGAATGCCGAGAACCTCGACATCATGACCGAACTCGTCGCCATCGCGCTCGGAGATCACGCCAAGGCGCGCGAGGATTACATGAAGGGCGACCCGAACATGGTCGCCGCCCGCGATCCGAGCTACGAGACGACGGTCGCCGCGATGAAAGCCAACTTGCGGAAGATCACCGCGGAACTGCGCGGCTCCATCCCGCTCTCCAGCCACCGCAATCAAAGCCACATGTACTGGGACATCACCATGCCCGGTGCGGCCGGCTATTTCGCGGGCATGCTCTTTAACCAGAACAACGTCGCCGCCGAAGCCTCGCCGGTGACGACGAGCCTTGAGATCCAGGCGGCCCGCGACCTCTGCACGATGCTCGGCTACGACGTGGCCGGAACGCCGGTGCCCTGGGGCCATATCACCTGCGACGGCTCGGTCGCGAATATCGAGTCGATGTGGGCGGCGCGGAACCTGAAATATCAGGCCGTGGCCCTCGCCCGCGCGATCCGGGTGGAACCGGACCTTGCCGGAGCGAAAGGGATCAACGTCCGCAAGCCCGACGGCACATGGGCGCGGCTTCTCGACCTCGACCTCTGGGAGCTTCTGAACCTTTCGACCGACGACGCACTCGACCTGCCGAAGCGGCTGGTGAAGGAGACGGGCGTTGAGGAAAGCGCGGTGAAGGCGGCGCTCGACACCTACGCGATCAAGGCCAAGGGCGTGGCGGCCTTCGACGCCGAGATGCTGCACGGGGCTGTTTCGCGGACACCGGCGATCATGGTGCCAGCCACGGCGCATTATTCCTGGGTCAAGGCGGCCACTCTTCTCGGCCTTGGCATCCAGTCCGTCCAGCCGATCCCGGTAGACCTCGATGGCCGGATGATCGTTTCGGAACTGGCCCGGGCCCTGAATACCTGCCTGGAGGAAGAACGCCCCGTCGTGCAGGTGGTGGCCGTCATCGGATCGACAGGCGAAAGCGCCGTCGACCCCCTGGCTGATATCCTCGCGCTCCGCGACCAGTTCGCCGGGAGGGGCCTGACCTTCGCGCTTCATGCCGACGCGGCCTGGGGCGGCTACTTCGCCTCGACCCTGCGGCAGCCCGCGAAGAACAAGCTGACGCCCGACGGCGAGGA
>JBNKFC010000492.1:0-3996 GCA_050289105.1 Paracoccaceae bacterium
CTACGACAGCTACACGCCGAGCGACGGCCACATCCGCTACCGGATGCGGCTCTGACACGGGAACTTCTCCGTTGCTGACATACCCCCCGCCGGAGGCGCCCTAGTTCCGCACCAGCGCCGCCCGCAGGAGCTTCGCGATCAGCACCGCCCAAGGCGCGGCGTGGAGAAGCAGGTCGAAGATGTCGATCGGTCGGGTCAGCGTCCCGGCCGCCAGCATCTTCAGCTTTTCCCAGATATGCGGCTCGGGAAAGAACGGCGCGAGGCCGAGCGTCAGCGCAGCCAGCACCGCCAGGTTCATCGGGATCTTGTCGAGAAAGTCCATATACGCCCTCCGGCTCTTTCCGCCCGAACTAGCGACATTCCGCGAGCGATGCACTGGGGCGAAACGGCGCGGGCCGCCGCATGCGAAACGGGGGCCCGAAGGCCCCCGTCTACCGTGCGATGGCGTCGGGCTCACCCGTTGCCGCTCATCTCGTCCGACGGCATCAGGTCGAGCGCCTGGCGTTCGCCGCCAACCTGATCCCAGATGATCGTCACGTGATCTCCGGACTTGTAGCCCATGAGGGGCACGCCTTCGGCGACCGTATAGGTCGTGCCGTCTTCGAGAGCGATCGTCTTCGCTGTGACGTCGACGGTCTTGACGGTGCCCATGATGTCCCGCTGGCGGAGGGGACTAACCGACCGCGCCTCAACCATTGCCCCCACCTTGTCCCACGTCACCGTCACGCGGTCACGGGGATTGAGCCCGCCGACACTCACGCCATCGGCAAGGTGGAAGGTCTGGCCGTTCTCCAGGGTCAGCGTCTTCGCCGCGATGTCGGTGGACTTGACCACGCCATTGACGCCGAGACCGCCCGCCGGACTCACCGAAACCGCCTGCATCGTGTCACCGGTCCGGACCCAGTTGACCACGACATGGTCCCCCGGCATGAAGCCCCCCAGCGGGACCTGCTCGTCGACCGAAAAGCGTTCGCCATTTGCAAGCGTGATATGCCGGGAGGAGAGATCCACCGACTTCACCGTGCCGGTCATATCCGTGTCGGATGCGAAGACCGCTCCGGCCGTCGAAAGCAGAAGCGCGGCCGCCGAAGCGGAAACAAAGAAGCGAAACATGATTGAAACTCCGATTGTCGGGCAGGTCTTGCCCACCCGTTCACATTGGGGACCGTCCCAACCCGTCACGTCGGCGCATTCAGCGTCCGGCAGGCTCCGGCCCTCGCAGCAGATGTGGGAAGGGCCGAACATTTTGCTCAGCCCCGATCCGGACGACGTGAACAAACGTGACGCCACGCGATCCGGCCGCGTGCCCCCCCGGGCAAAACGAAACGGAGGCCCGAAGGCCCCCGTCCATTCCACCGGTGAAGCACGCGGTCACTTGACGATCGTGACCTGCGAGGCTTCGTGCATGCTGTTCTTCATGTCCCACATGATGGCGACTTTTTCGCCCGCCTTCAGGCCGGGATCCTTGAAGTCGGTCGGCAGCATGTAGACGCTGCCGTCCGCAAGCGTCAGCGTGTGCGCCTTCAGATCAAAGGCCTTGATCACGCCTTCCGTCTTGGTGGCCGCAAAGGCGGCGGAGGTGATGCCAAGAGCGGCGGCGATGGCTGCGGGAAGGATGTAGGAACGCATCTGCGTTACTCCGGATTTGGCCCGGCTTTCAATTTCGCTGGGCCGATCTTTCGAAGCCGTCTTGGCCTGTCGCGTCGGCGGCTGGAGTTTCCGCCCGGCAGGTCCCGGCTTCGAGCGGAAGATACGCGGATGCTGCGATTGCGAAAGGGGGGTGCACGGAGACTTGAAAGGCGGTGCCGCCGCCGTGATCGCTGCAACGCGGCAAAATCACTTTCGCGCGCTGCAGGTGCCTTGCGGTCAAGCCATGCCGCTGTCGGGCGCTGGTGAGCGCAGGATCGGTACGAAGAGCTACTTGGGAAGGTGGCGCGGTTGACGGGGCTCGAACCCGCGACCCCCGGCGTGACAGGCCGGTACTCTAACCGACTGAGCTACAACCGCGCGTGGTGCCTTCTTAGGGCTGTCCTCTGCAGGACGCGCTCGGGCGATCCGGGAGTGGTGGCGCGGTTGACGGGGCTCGAACCCGCGACCCCCGGCGTGACAGGCCGGTACTCTAACCAACTGAGCTACAACCGCGTGTCCACCCGCCCGGATCGCCGCCCGAGCGTGGAGCGTGTAATAGGCATGACCGCCCCCCCCGTCAAGCGCGCGCGGACGTTTTCGCAAAAGGAATTTGGTCGCGGGCGTCGAAGAAGGATGGTGGGTCGTGAGAGGCTCGAACTCCCGACATCTTCGGTGTAAACGAAGCGCTCTACCAACTGAGCTAACGACCCGGTGGCCGAGCGTTTAGCCGCTGCCGGCGTTTCGGGCAAGCCTCGATCAGACGAGAGGTGTCTGAAGGCCGTCCTTCGTCTCGTTGACTACGCCCTGCGCGCCCTGCCGGAAACCGTCGGTCGGCAGCGAGACGCCGGCCTCGGCAAGGTTCGCCCCCTGACGCCGGGCCTTTACACGACCGATCGTCGCCAGGGGCGAATCAATCCCGCCTTGCATCCGGCTCTCCGCTTTCCATTCGGTCTGGCCGTGGGGAGGATGAAAAGTTCCGGGTGACGCGGCATGGTTTTCCGTTGGGGCAACGGCGTGCTCCTCGATCAGCTGCGGCCCACCAGGTCGAGAACGGCCGTCATCCGGCCTCCGGGGACAGCTTGTCGGATCACGGGCGCACCGCGCCTCGCAACCCAATCCCGACGAGACCGGCATTGATCAGAATGTACGGGGATGCGCCGCCGAATGTCAGGCTGACCGCTTTCGCCCAGTCGATCAGGTGATGGACCGGCTCGAAGGCGATGAAGAGTCCGGCCAGCAGCGGCAACACCGAGGCGAGCCAGGTAAGGGAGGTCGGCTTGACGTATTTACGCAGGATGCTCACGGGCGGGCGGCCTTTCGGTGGCGGGACAATGCCCGATCTCACCGCGCCCGCGTTGAAAGCGCGTAAACCGTCCGCGCGCAGGACCGCATGCACTCGGAAAGAGGGATGGTGGGTGATGAGGGATTTGAACCCCCGACATCTTCGATGTGAACGAAGCGCTCTACCACTGAGCTAATCACCCGTCGGCGGGCTACCTAACGCTATTCCGCCGCCTCTTCAAGGGCTTCGTTCGCCGCCTCGGATTGACCGCCACCCGCTCCGCCGCGGCGCAGTTTGACCATCAGCATCTCGCCCGAAGCGAGGTCCTTCTGCCGGTTCACGCGAGCCTTGCCGAGGGGCGGAAGCGCCAGCCCTTCGCCTGAGGCCAACGCCTTGCCGAGGGCGTCGAGTGTCGCCTCGACAATCAGCTTCACGTCCTTACGCTTCGCACCCGTGGCCTCGACCACTCGATCGAAGAGTTCCTTCTTACGCAGCATCGGCTCCCTGTCGGTCGGAGCGACGTTGGCCTCGGCGGAATCGCCGGCCGCCTCATCCGCTTCTTGCAGTGCCGGTTTGGTTGTCTTGCTCGGGGTCTTCCTGGTCGCCATCTTCAGCTAGCCTCCGGTTGCCTCTGCGCGGACTATACTCACTTCGGCAACAATCCGCTACAACTCCCCCGCGTCTCGCAAGCCTATCGCGGAAAGCCCGCAATCACTGGCACACGACGCGCCGACACAAAACGTGATCACCCGGAACCCTGATCATTGATGGCAATCAGTGCCCGACTCGACGGCTCCGTCAAATTCCTGCTCGCCGCCGGAATTAGCGGCGGTTTCGAAGGGTGGAGAATTTTTCATCATGAACACCAAATTGGCCCGCGCCGCGCTGGTCCTCGCCGTTCTTGGCGCCGTAACCTGGGCGGTTCCGACATTCGCCGGCGAAGGCGAGAATGGCGTCGAGACCAGCGAAATGACGCAAAACACGGAACGGAACTGCGAGTGGCGGTCGTTGCCGAAGAAGGAGCGGGTGGCACGCGAATGGCGGTCGTTGCCGCGCGGTGAGCGTGTGGCGCGCGAGCGTCGCGG
>JBNKFC010000493.1:0-4819 GCA_050289105.1 Paracoccaceae bacterium
ATTGCGCCCGCCGCCAAGCACAACTACATAGTCCCCGAATTGGCGCGGGGTGGAGCAGCCCGGTAGCTCGTCAGGCTCATAACCTGAAGGTCGCAGGTTCAAATCCTGCCCCCGCAACCACTTTCACCGAACGTAGATCGACAGTCCCCTCGGCCTCAGGCTGGGCGAGTTCGATCATAGCGGTTATTGCCCCTTCCAGTTCGACTATTACCCCCTCACCGTCCTCGTGGACCGTCACCGAGCTGATGAGGCCGCGGATCGCCTCCAGCGCCACCGTGTGGATCTCCGGATCGGCCAGCGTTTCGGCGAGTGCACCTACCTTGCGCCGATAGATCTCAGTGAGGTTCGGATGCAGGCGCACCGGCGAGGGCGGGGGCGCCGCGAGCCGGGAATCGAGTTCCGCGCGGCGTGTCTCCAGATCTTCGAGCTTGCCTTTCAGACCCGGCGTGCGCAGCCCGTCTGCAATGGCATCATAGAGGCCGTCAAGGCGGCGGTTGACCTGGCCACGCTCGATCTCAAGACGCGACCGCTCGGCGCTCTCAGTGGCGCGGCCGGCATTGACTTCGTCGCTATAGGCGGCGACGAACGCGGCAACGGCTTCTGGCTGCATTAGGCGCTTTCCCAAGAGATCGAGGATGACGGCCTCGAGATCGCCGCGGCGGAAGGAGCGTTTCTGCGCGCATGTGCCAAGCTTGCGTGCCGCCGAACAGGCAAGGTAATCGCGGCCGACCGCGGCAAATCCGCCGCCGCAACAGCCGCAGCGCAGGAGCCCGGTCAGGAGATGGGTCTTGCGGCGCTGCTCCCAGAACCGCGTCGCCTTGATCGCCTGGACCCGCGGCTCGGCATCGATCTCACCCTGGCGGCGCTTGACGCGGTCCCAGAGCGCGTCGTCGACGATCCGAAGCTCGGGCACCTCGGTAATGATCCACTCGCTCTTCGGGTTGAGCCGGGACACCCGGCGTCCAGTCTCGGGATCCTTGATGTAGCGCAGCCGGTTCCAGACCAGCCTGCCGATATAGAGCTCGTTGTTGATCAGCCCGGTGCCACGCAGGCGATGGCCGCGGATCGCCGTGTCGCGCCACGCCTCGCCGCGCGGACCCGGGATGCCGTCCTTGTTAAGGCACTTGGCGATGGCCTTCGGCGAGTGTCCGTCGCTGAACTCCGCGAAGATCCGCCGGATGATCGCGGCCTCGCCATCGTTGATGCGGCGCTCGCCGGTCACCGGCAACCCGTCCGCCCCAAGCCGGCGCACGACGTCATAGCCGTAGCTGTTGCCGCCGCCCGAGAGGCCGGCCTCCACGCGACCGCGCAGGCCGCGTCTCGTCTTCGCGGCGAGATCCTTGAGGAAGAGCTGGTTCATCGTGCCCTTGAGCCCGACATGTAGCTCGCTGACCTCGCCTTCCGCGAGCGTGACGATCTGGACGCCGTGGAAGCTGAGCCGCTTGAAGAGCGTGGCCACATCCGCCTGGTCACGGCTCAGCCGGTCGAGCGCTTCGGCCAGCACGATGTCGAAATCGCCGCGCCCGGCGCGATCCATCAGGCTCTGCAGTCCCGGGCGCAGCATGGTCGCACCAGAGATCGCCATGTCGGAAAAAACCTCGACTACCGACCAGCCTTCGCGAGCGGCGCGCTCCTGGCAAAGACGCACCTGGTCTTCGATGGAGGCCTCCCGCTGCATCTGGCTCGAAAACCGGGCGTAGATGGCGACCTTGCTCATGCCTGACCTTTCCTCAAAGCCTCGATGACCGCAGCGTAGTTCCGGCCCGCCTCGATTGTTTGCGCATGGATGTAATGGCGTTCCGCAGTGCCAAATCCAGCGTGTCCGAGAAGCGGGCGGACCAGCCGCGCACTTTCCGGTGAAAGTCGCACCAGGGTCGTTGCGGCGGCGTCCCGGAAAAAATGCGGCGGAATCCGCCGACCGGTCAATCTTTTCGTGACGGTGGCGATCCGCAGGCCGAAATAGTGCTCGGTGTAGGGGCGTCCGCGATCGTCGACCCAGAAGGCGGAATGGCGCAGCCGGGAACGTCGCATCAGATAGGGCCGGACCTCCGCGATGTACCTTTTGATAACGGGAGCAATCAGGTCGGGCACAGGCGCCTCCCACGACAGGCCGTTCTTGGTTATCTCCCCGGAGAGCGCGATGATCAGGTCCCGGCCGCTTGTCAGGACCGACTCACCGATCGTGAGGCCGACCAAAGTGCGCCTGCGCAACGGAATCATCGTCAGAAGCGCGAGCATCGCCCCGTCGCGGCGCCGCTTTGCCGCTTCAAGCGGCGTCGTCGCCTCGTCCGCGCCCGGCCCGGCAAGCTTGAGCGCTGTATCCAGCAGGACCTTGCTCGAAAGGATCCGCCCGGCCTTCCTCGACGGATCGCCGTGCCCCGCCAAACGCTTGAGGAGACGGCGCAGCCGGTACTGGCCGGTCCAGTCCGCCTCCGGTGCGGCCTCGGTAAGAATGCGCAAGACCCCGTCGATGCATGCCAGCTGGCTCATCGGGCGTGTATGTGCCATCGACTGCACCCAGGCCTGAAGGCGCGCAAGGGTCGCGCGGCGCGCTGGCACCTCGTCCAGCGCCACGGGATCGTTGGCTGCCAGCCATTTGAGCCAGCGGGCGTATCGCGCCATGAGTGATGCCTTCGTCGTCTCCCGGAGGTGGGAGAGACCGCCGGCTTCGTCCAGCGGATTGCCGGATGCAGTGAGCTGGCACCACATCTGCCGGTCTGCGTCTGGCCAATCGTCGAACCGCATCCTCGGCCTCCCTACCTGCGCTTTGCCTTCTCGACGACTTCGGCGAAGAGCCGAGTCGCGGTTCCCGCCTCGAATCCGGCATAGGCGTTGAGGGTGGAACTCAGCTCCGAATGACCGAGCAGCCGCCGCACCACCTCGTACTGACCGGGCATGGCGTCGAGGTAGAGCATTGCAGCGAGATGTCGGAAGAGATGGGCGTTCATGATGATCCCGGTCTCGTCGAGGATTCGCTTCTTGATGCGTCCCCCAAGCTGGCTCAGGTCCATTGGTCCGGAACCGTCGCGCTTTGGAAACAGCCATGGCGTTGCAGCCGGGCACATCTCCGGGCTCCGGCTGGCTAGGTGGCTGTCGATCATCCGAACGAGATCTCGCGGCAGTTCGTACTCCAGCCTGCGGCCGTTCTTCACCTCGTCTTCCTCGAAGAGCAGGAACGCCCGGCCGTCGCCGGGGCGGGACAGGTTCCGATCGATGTGAATGCCGGCAAGGTTCTTCCGCCGGATCGGGCAAAGCGACAGGATTGCGATTGCGAGTGCATCCTCCCGCAGCAGTCCCGCATGGAAGGTCGACCCAATCGATGCGGCGCGTCGGAACAGCCGCTCCGGAAGCGTGAGCAGGCGGCTCTGAGCGTTTGGGGCCTTCAAGACCCGAAGGCGCTCCTGGTTCTTGCGGGTCAGCCCCTTTGGCCGCGCGAGCTTGAGCTTGCGGGCAATGCGGTCAAGTTCCGCCTGGTCGGATTCGGAAACGCGGACATAGGTTCGGGCAATCCATGCGTGCAGGGACGCGGTCTCCTCGATGTTGACCGAGGTCTTGCCGCCATTGTCGTCGAGCATCCGGCGCAGCCCGAGCCGCAGTCGCTCCGGTGCGACGAGCGCCGCGAGGGTTTCGATCTCTTCGGCGGCCACCCCAGCCTTCACAAGAATGGCCGCGAAACGTTCGACCGTGCGGCGATACTGCCTGACGGTCGCGGGGCGCAGCGGGGCCGCGCGCGCGGCGTCGTCAAACGGGTCGGGGTTGGCGAGGGTCTCAATGTAGCGGTGAAGATCGGCGCGAAAGCTCGCGGGATATGTCTCCAAGGGCAGGACAATGCGCCGTGCGCGGGAGGGAAGCGTGAGGGTCTGGCGCGGCCAGTCGGGCAGCAGGCGCCCCGCGAGATTCCAACCATTGGCGGCCGCGCGGAACGCGACATCGGGCGATTTGCTGATCTCATTCAGCGCGAGCGCGTCGCGGTAGGCCGCGGCATGTGCGTCATTAACCTCTTGCGGATTCACGCCCTGCCTGTTGAGGAAATGCACGAAACGGCACAGGGCCGGGGTCAAGGTCCGACTGCGGCTCGCGAGCACCGCCTCCCAAAGGCGTCGCCAGGAAGGGCTGAGGTCATCGATGTGGTTGCGTCGCGACTGGACGATCCCCGCGTGGACCATCGCGGCGCGGGCGTCGCTCACGGCGTTCTGCCACGACTTCGTCGCGAGACCGATCGCCGCCGGCGCGATCTGGGCAAGGCGCGGCTGGAGCCATTTCGGGTCGGCCGGAACCTGCTCGACCGGCCGCCCCAGCGCATCGGCCACGCGGCGGAGACCGGAGATCATGTCACGCGCCCGCGTTGGCGAGATCGAGGCGTCGGCTTCGATACGATGCACGAGGTCGACGAACATCGGCGTGCCGGATGGCACGAAGGCGGTATCGAGGGTCTTGGGATCGAATTGCTGCATCGGGAATGGGTCCTTCAGGTCATCGATGGTCTCGGGTGGACAGCATTGGTCAGGGGTGCTGATTCGGGAAAATAGTAGCACGAATAATCCGCCAATTACGGAGGCGCCCTCTTCCCGAAATCCTATCAAGACATTGACATAAATAGACATTCATGGCCGCACGTTTCTACCAACGGATGGCCTGTCGGTAAGCGCGATGCGCGGCTGGATCAATGCGGATCAGCCGACCTCCAGGACCGACACGGAGCACCTCCAAGAGCCCCACATCGATCGCGCGCCGCACCGTTTTCTCCGAGCAATTGTCGAGTTCGGCCACTTGCTTAACGGTCAGGCGTTTGCGGGGGCGATCAGTCTTCATCTGTTTA
>JBNKFC010000494.1:0-6192 GCA_050289105.1 Paracoccaceae bacterium
ATGATTCCGGTTCAGGGTTTCGAAGGGCGCAAGGTGGCGGTGCTGGGGCTTGGCCGGTCTGGCCTTGCCACCGCGCGGGCGCTGATCGCGGGCGGGGCGGATCCGTGCCTGTGGGACGACGCGCCCGAGGCCCGCGCGACGGCCGAGGCGGCGGGCTTCGTGCTTACCGACCTCACGCGCGCCAATGCCTGGGAGGGGGTGGCGGCGCTGATCGTCTCGCCTGGTATCCCGCACCTCTACCCCGAACCCAACCGCCTGATCGCCCGCGCGATGGCGGCCGGCGTTCCGGTCGACAACGATATCGGGCTGTTCTTCCGTTCCTGGGCGGTGCCGGACTGGGACGAGATGGACCAGGTGCCGAAGGTCATCGCGGTCACCGGATCGAACGGCAAGTCGACCACGACGGCGCTCATCCACCACATCCTCAAGGTCGCCGGGCGCCCGACCCAGATGGCGGGAAATATCGGCCGCGGTGTGCTCGACATCGAACCCGCACATGAAGGCGAGGTGGTGGTGCTGGAGCTCAGCTCCTACCAGACCGAGCTTGCGCGCTCCCTGACCCCCGATATTGCGGTCTTCACCAACCTCTCGCCCGATCATCTCGACCGACATGGCGGCAAGGGCGGTTATTTCGCCGCCAAGCGCCGGCTTTTCGCCGAGGGCGGACCGGATCGCGCGGTGATCGGGGTGGACGAGGTCGAGGGGCAGTTCCTCGCGAACCAGTTGGCGCAGGGGCCGGCGGACGACCGGGTGATCCGCATCTCCTCCGGCCAAAAGCTGGACGGCGAGGGCTGGACGGTCTTTGCCCGCAAGGGGTTCCTGTCCGAGTGGCGCAAAGGGCGGCAGGTGGCCGCGATCGACCTGCGCGAGGTCGCGGGCCTGCCGGGGGCCCACAACCACCAGAATGCCTGCGCGGCCTATGCCGCTGTCCGCTGCCTCGGCCTTGCGCCAAAGTTGATCGAGGGGGCGTTGCATTCCTTCGCGGGCCTTCCGCATCGCAGCCAGCTTGTCGGCGAGCGGGACGGGATTCGCTTCGTCAACGACTCGAAAGCCACGAACGTCGACAGTGCCGCCAAGGCGTTGCAGGCCTTCCGGAAGATCCGCTGGATCGCCGGCGGTCTTGGCAAGGATGGTGGCATCGCCGCGCTGAAGCCGTATCTCGGTTCGGTGGTGAAAGCCTATCTCATCGGCCATTCGGCGCGCGACTTCGCGCTGGAGCTTGGCGACACGCCGCACGAGATCTGTGAGACGATGGAGCGCGCGGTCGCCCGCGCCGCAGAGGAAGCGGAGGCGGGCGACGTCGTCCTTCTTGCCCCGGCGGCGGCGTCCTTCGACCAGTATCCCAATTTCGAGAAGCGCGGCGAGGATTTCGCGGCGCGTGCGACGGACTGGTTGGCGCGGACGTAGACTTCGGGTCGTCCGCCATATCGCGACAGTCACGTTCGGTTCATACGGATTGACGCCTCCGTGCAGCCAATGGCGCGGAATGGTCGCAGTTTCGACGGGAAAATGTCGGAAATGTCCGGGTACGAGGGTATAACGCGCATTCTTAGCGACACCACGTAGCCAAGGAGGCCCTCATGCCGAAACCGTCAAGCTCTGGTGGAAAGACCGCGCCGACGCCACCCGCCGGCGCCATTGTTGGCACCGACAGCGCCGATTTGATCACGCCGCTCTCCTCCGGCATCTTCTCGACCTCGGGCGACGATGTGATCTGGGGACTCGGCGGCGACGATGAAATCGATGGCGGCGACGGCAATGACGTGATCGAGGCCGGTGCGGGCGACGACACGATCTACGGCGGTGCGGGCAACGACGTGATCAATGGCGGCGATGGCAGCGACGTGATCATCGCGGGGGCCGGCAGCGACACGATCGACGGCGGGACGGATGGCGGCATCGATACCGTCATCTATTACGGCGAGGTCGGGGTGGACTATGACTACACCATCCAGACGACGACGGTCGGCAAGGGAAAGAACCAACAGACGGTGGTGACCGGTTTCACGGTGACGGCGCTCGACGGGTCGGGCGACGTCGATATCATCACCAATGTCGATGAGCTGATCTTCGTCCAGCTTCCCGCGACCGGCGATATCATCACGCAAGGCGATTTCGAATACGCCCCCTTTGACGGCACGGCGACGATCGATGTGCTCGCCAACGACTACCTCGAAGGCGGCCAACTGGGGGCGGGGCTGACCCTCGGTGCCATCCTCGACGTGCAGATCGACCTCGATCAGGACGGGATCAACGATATCGACCTCATCCCGGACGGCCAGCCGCTCAGCTACTACACCGGCGGCGGGCTTCTGAATGACGGATCGCTTCTCACGCTCAATGCCGACGGCACGCTGACCTGGGACCCGAACGGCGTCTACGACACCGAGCCGGGCGCGGGCGCGCCGCCGCCGGTGGTGCAGTTCTGGTACGAAGTGACCGACGGGGCGGGCAACGTCCAATACGGCGATGTGACTTTCCAGGTCACCTATCCGGCCCAGGTCGGCGATATCCAGTTCGAGGACATGGTCAGCGTCTATGACGATATCAGCGCCGAGATCTTCGGTATCTGGATCTACCAGGACGGCCCGAACGGCAGCTACTGGATCAGCCAGCTCAGCTCCGCCACCAACTACTTCGAGAAGCGCGACGAGGGGGCGACGAGCTTCGACTACGACGGCGACGACGAGTTCCGCATCTGGACCGATCCGAACGGCACTACCCATGAAATGAACGTCAAGCACAAGGACAACGCTCCGTTCGATCTCGTCGGCTTCTCGATGATCGGCTTCGACGCGGGTGAGACTGCCGAGATCGTCTTCTCCGATGCGGCCGGAAACGCGATCGGTCAGGTGACGGTGACCTCGGCCGATGTCGACCCGGACGGCGTGCTGCGCTTTACCAACGCAACCGACGTCATACAGTTCAACGTGATCGCCGGGGCGGGCGACGAGTTCTACGTCGACGACATCCTCCTGGCCTGACCGGAGCGCAGACTTCCGTCTCGTCTGATCCGGGCCTGACCTGCTAGGCTCGGCGGGCGAAGGGGAGATCCACCATGCTCGAAGGCCACTGCACCTGCGGTAAGGTCCGTTACCGGATGACCGACCGCCCGCTTTTCACCCATGCCTGCCACTGCACGTGGTGTCAGCGTGAGACCGGGGGGCCGCATGCAATCAACGCGATGATCGAAGCGGACAAGGTGGAGCTTCTCTCGGGCCAGACGATCGAAGTGGTGACACCGTCGAATTCCGGCAAGGGGCAAACCATCCTGCGCTGCCCGGATTGCCATGTCGCCCTCTGGTCGCATTATGCGGGGGCGGGGCGGACGATCGCCTTCGTTCGAGTCGGTACGCTCGACGATCCCGCCTCGTGTCCGCCCGACATCCACATCTTCACCTCGACGAAGTTGCCCTGGTACGTTCTGCCCGACGGCGTGCCGGCGGTGCCGGGCTACTACGACCGCAAGGCCTACTGGTCCACCGATGCCCTGGCACGACGCGACGCGCTTCTTGCGCGGTGACGCCGACACGTCCACCGGGTGCGTTTCCGCCCGGGGTTTCGGCGATCTTCCCCTAGCGCCGAGAGTTGTTCCGCGTTACACTCTCAATCAGACCCGGCAAACGGGCGATTTGAGGCAGTGAAAGCGGTAATCCATGACGGAAATGGTCTACGGCACCGTGCCCGTGCGGGCGGGCGAGCCAGTTCTTCCCCGCTGGTGGCGCACCATCGACAAGTGGTCGCTGAGCGGGGTTCTGGTGCTTTTCGGTATCGGGCTGCTGCTCGGTCTCGCGGCCTCGGTGCCCCTCGCTGAAAAGAACGGCCTCGATCCCTTCTACTATGTCACCCGGCAAGCGTTCTTCGGCGGCATGGCGCTGGTCGCGATGCTCGTCACCTCGATGATGTCTCCAGACCTCGTGCGCCGTCTCGGCGTCATCGGCTTTCTGGCCGCGTTCATCGCGCTGCTGTTCCTGCCGGTCCTCGGCACCGATTTCGGCAAGGGCGCGGTGCGCTGGTATTCGCTCGGCTTTGCGAGTTTTCAGCCCTCGGAATTCCTCAAGCCGGGCTTCGTGATCATGGCCGCCTGGCTGATGGCCGCCGCGCAGGAGATCAACGGCCCTCCCGGTCGGCTCTACAGCTTTGTCCTGGCGCTGATCATCGTCCTCTTCCTGGCGTTCCAGCCGGATTTCGGACAGGCCTGCCTGGTTCTCTTCGCCTGGGGCGTGATGTATTTCGTCGCCGGTGCGCCCTTCATGCTGCTGACGGTCATTGGTGGCCTCGTCGTCGCCGGCGGCATGTTCGCCTATGACGCGTCCGAGCATTTCGCCCGCCGCATCGACGGGTTCCTCTCGGCCGATGTCGACCCGAGGACCCAGATCGGCTATGCGACGAATGCCATTCAGGAGGGCGGCTTCCTGGGCGTCGGTGTCGGCGAAGGGACGGTCAAATGGTCGCTCCCGGACGCCCATACCGATTTCATCATCGCTGTGGCGGCCGAGGAATACGGGCTCATCCTCGTCCTTCTCATCATCGCGCTCTACGCCGCGATCACCGCGCGGTCTCTGTTCCGTCTGATGCGCGAACGCGATCCGTTCATCCGGCTGGCGGGCACGGGTCTCGCCTGTGCCTTCGGTGTGCAGGCGCTGATCAACATGGGCGTCGCGGTGCGGCTCTTGCCCGCCAAGGGCATGACGCTGCCCTTCGTGAGCTATGGCGGCTCCTCTGTCATCGCCTCGGGCATCGCGCTCGGCATGTTTCTCGCCTTCACCCGGGCCCGCCCGCAGGGCCGGATTGAGGACTACCTGATCAAACGGGGGCGCTGATGGCCGCCCCCCTCCTTCTCATCGCGGCCGGGGGGACCGGCGGGCATATGTTTCCCGCCCAGGCGCTCGCCGAGGCGATGGTTGCGAAGGGCTGGCGGGTCAAGCTGTCCACCGATGCGCGCGGGGCGCGCTATGCGGGGGGCTATCCAAAAGAGGTGACGATCGAGGAAGTCGCCTCGGCCACGTTCGCGCGCGGGGGGACCCTCGCGAAACTCGCGGTGCCGTTTCGGATCGCTGGCGGGGTGATCGGTGCTTGCCTGGCGATGCTGAAGGACAAACCCGCCGTCGTTGTCGGCTTCGGCGGTTATCCCTCGATCCCGGCGCTGGCGGCGGCGAAGATGCTGAAGCTGCCGCGCATGGTGCATGAGCAGAACGGGGTGCTGGGTCGGGTAAACAGGTTCTTCGCCAACCGCGGCCGCATTCATGCCGTGGCCTGTGGCATCTGGCCGACCGACGTGCCGGGCGGTGTCGAGGTGATCCATACCGGCAACCCGGTCCGCGCCGCCATTCTCGACCGCGCCGGCGCGCCCTACATCCCGCCCGGCGACTACCCGATGAGCCTTTTGGTGATCGGTGGCTCGCAGGGCGCGCGCATTCTGTCCGACGTCGTGCCCGGCGCCCTGGCCGCACTGCCCGATAAGCTGAGGGAGCGTCTCCGCGTCGCCCATCAGGCCCGGCCCGAAGACCTCGACCGCGTCACCGCCGCCTATGCCGAGGCCGGTATCCGGGCCGAGGTCAAACCCTTCTTCGACGACATTCCGACCCGCCTCAGCGAAGCGCAACTGGTCATCTCGCGGTCTGGCGCCTCCTCCGTTGCCGATATCTCGGTGATCGGGCGGCCGTCGATCCTGATCCCCTTCGCCGCGGCGGCGAGCGACCACCAGACTGCCAATGCTCGCGGCCTTGTCGGGGCAGAGGCTGCGATCCTGATCCCGGAATCCCGCCTTGACGCCGCGACGCTGGCGGGGCATGTCGCCGCGATCCTAGAAAACCCGCAAGCCGCGACGCGGATGGCTCATGCCGCGCTCGGCTACGGCATCCCCGACGCCACCGACCGCCTGGTCGGGATGGTCGAAGCCCTGAGAGTGAAAGAGTAGCCCATGAACGCCGCCACCAAACTGCCCGGAGAACTTGGGCCTATCCATTTCGTAGGGATCGGCGGCATCGGCATGTCCGGCATTGCCGAGGTGCTGATGACCCTCGGCTACCGGGTGCAGGGGTCGGATGCCAAGGCCTCCAAGATCACCGAACGGCTCGTCAAGCTAGGAGCCACCTTCTTCGAGGGCCAGCGCGCCGAGAATATTGGCGAAGCGGCGGTCGTAGTGATCTCCTCGGCGATCAAGAAGGGCAATCCGGAGCTGGAGGAGGC
>JBNKFC010000495.1:0-3094 GCA_050289105.1 Paracoccaceae bacterium
GGCGAGGCGGGCGAGGACGAATTGGCGGCCCATGCCGCGACCTGTCTTGCCCGCTACAAGCAACCGCGCCTTTACCTGCGCCGGGATGCGATCCCGGTGACCGCGAATGGCAAGATCAACCGCCGCGCACTGCGTGAAGAATGGAGGGCAAGCCAATGATAAGGCTTGATATCATCTCAGACATTGCCTGCCCTTGGTGCTATGTCGGAAAGGCCTATCTCGACCGTGCGCTTGAAGCGAAACCCGACCATCCCTTCGCGATCGAATGGCATCCCTATCAACTCAATCCGGAAATGCCGAAGGGCGGCATGGAACGTCGCGCCTACATGGAGGCGAAGTTCGGCGGCAAGGATGGTGCGGTCCGCGCCTATGCGCCGTTGGTCGATCATGCGGCCAAGGCCGGGATCGAGCTCAACCTCGACCGGATCGCGAAACAGCCCAACACGCTCGATGCGCACCGGCTGATCCACTGGGCGGGGCTGGAAGGGCGGCAGACGGCGATGGTCTCGGCTCTTTTCCGCGCGCTCTGGCGGGACGGACGGGATGTGGGCGACCCCGAGGTGCTGGCCGATCTCGCCGGCGAGGTCGGGCTCGACCGGGCGATGATCCGACGGCTCCTCGACGGCGACGGCGACGCCGCGGACATCAGCGCCCGTGACGCCCATGCCCGAAGCCGCGGCGTCAGCGGTGTGCCGACCTTCGTCATCGCCAATCGTCACGTTGTGCAGGGCGCGCAGCCAACCGAAACCTGGACCGAGATCATCGACGATCTGAACCGGCAACTGGCCCAAATGCGCCAAGGGGAAGAACGATGACGGCCATATCCGAACCAGCCGCCGCTCGCCTGCCCCTGCCGGAATTCGTCGCCCTTCTGGCGATGATGTTCGCGATGACCGCGTTTTCCATCGACGCCATGTTGCCGGCGATGCCCGAGATCTCGGCCGAACTCAGCCCCGATGCGCCGAACCGGGCCCAGCTGATCATCACCAGCTTCGTCTTCGGTATGGGGCTCGGCACGTTCCTGACCGGTCCGCTCTCCGACGCGCTCGGTCGGCGAAGGGTGATCATCGGCGGCGTCGTGCTCTATTGCTGCGGCGCGCTCCTCGCCTGGATAGCGCCGACGCTGGAGCTGGTGCTTGCGGCGCGGGTCCTGCAGGGCCTTGGCGTCGCAGGACCGCGCGTGGCGGCGATGGCGCTGGTCCGCGACCTCTATTCCGGTCGGCAGATGGCGCGGATCGTCTCGTTCACGATGATGATCTTCACGCTGGTCCCGGCCGTGGCGCCCCTGCTCGGGTCGTTCATCATCGCGGGCTTCGGCTGGCGCGGCATCTTCCCGGCCTTCGTCGCTTTCGCGGTCATCGCCACCACCTGGTTCTGGACTCGTCAGGCCGAGACGCTTCCGGTCCGTTCGCGCCGGCCCCTGCGTTTCGGCACGCTCGCCGCGGCGGTGCGCGAGATCCTGACCCACCGGCTCGTCCTCATGGTGATCGCGGTGATGACGCTGGCCTTCGCGAGCCTCTTCAGCGTCCTGTCCTCCACCCAGCAGGTCTTCGATCACCGCTTCGGCCTTGCCGACACGTTCCCGCGCTGGTTCGCGGTGATCGCGCTCGTCTCGGGGCTCGCCAGTGTCCTCAACGCGCGCCTCGTGGTGCGGCTCGGGATGCGGACGATGGTGACGTCGACGTTCCTATTCCAGTCCGTCAATTCCGGGCTCATGGTCCTTGTCTTCGCCATAGGATGGATGCCGGAATCGCTCGCATTCTGGGCCTATCTCTATTGGACGATCTCGGTCTTCTTCATGGCCGGCCTGACCATCGGCAACCTCAACGCGCTGGCGCTGGAGCCGATGGGCCACATCGCCGGTACGGCCGCCTCCATCGTGACGGCGGTGGCGACGATCCTGTCGGTGATCGTGGCGGCGCCGATCGGCCTTGCCTTCAACGGGACGCCCGTGCCCCTGATGGCCGGCGTCTTCGTCTGCGCGACGCTGGCGCTGCCGATCATGCTGCGATTGCCACGCCTGACGGACTGATTACTTGGCCTTTTCCGCGAGGTCGCGCGCGATGGCAAAGGCGCCGCGGATCTTGTCGCTCTCCTTCGTCCAGTCGCGGCGGATGATGATCTTGTTGTCCTTGACCTTGGCCATGCCGCGTTCGGCTTGCAGGAATTCGACGAGCCCCGCCGGATTGGCGAACTTGTCCATGTGGAACTGGACCGTTGCGCCCTTCGGCCCGGCATCGAGACGGCCGATCCCGGCGCGGCGGCACATCGTCTTGATGCGCATGACGAGGAGGAGCGTGTTCACCTCTCTCGGCACGGGTCCGAAACGGTCGATGAGCTCCGCGGCAAAGCCTTCCAGCTCCACCTTGGTCGTGAGCGAGGATAGCCGGCGGTACAGGCCGAGCCGCACATCGAGGTCGGGCACATAGGCTTCGGGGATCATCACCGGCACGCCGAGATTGATCTGCGGCGACCATTGGCCGTCATCCTCGGTCGGCGTTTCGAGGTCGCCCGCCTTGATCCGGGCGATCGTTTCTTCCAGCATCGCTTGGTAAAGTTCGTAACCTACCTCGTTGATATGGCCAGATTGTTCCTCTCCAAGGATGTTGCCGGCGCCGCGCAGGTCAAGGTCCTGGGAGGCGAGCGAGAACCCGGCGCCGAGGCTGTCGAGGCTGCCCAGAAGCCGCAGGCGTTTCTGGGCGTTCGGCGTCAGGGGCGCGCGGGGCTTCGTCGTCAGGTAGCAATAGGCGCGGAGCTTCGAGCGCCCGACTCTCCCGCGGATCTGGTAAAGCTGGGCGAGACCGAACATATCCGCCCTGTGAACAATCATGGTGTTCGCGGTAGGAATATCGAGGCCGCTTTCAACAATCGTTGTGGCCAGAAGAACGTCGTATTTGCCGTCGTAGAAGGCGTTCATCCGTTCATCGAGCTCACCCGCCGCCATCTGGCCGTGGGCGATGACGTAGCTCACTTCGGGGACATGCGTCTTCAGGAAGTCCTCGACCTCGGGAAGGTCCTTGATGCGCGGCACGACGTAGAACGACTGCCCGCCCCGATACCGTTCGCGCAGCAGCGCCTCGCGGATCGTGACCGT
>JBNKFC010000496.1:0-2448 GCA_050289105.1 Paracoccaceae bacterium
GAGGCCGCTGGCGCGGGCCAGGCGCTCGGCTTCCAGCGAGAGGACGTATTCTCCGGTTTCGTCGTCGGGCCGGGCGTTCAGCACGGATGCGAACCCCTCTGCGCGCAGCCGTTCGAAATCCTCCGCCGAGACTTGCGGACCGATCGCGAACTCCGGTGTCACGTTGACGATTTCGAGCACGCCCGTCCCGTCTCCTGTTCAGTTCGTGCTGCCGACTGTCAGTCTGTCGCAGCACAATCTTATGTGTTTCACAAATGCCGGCGCGCGCCTAAGCTTGGTTGGATGTTCCAGACTGGGGCGCGTGCCGGTAACGGACGGATGGCAGGTAAGATGGACCAAACAGACACCAAGATCCTAGAGCTTCTGCAAGCCAATGCCGCACTTTCTGCAAGGGAGGTAGCAGAACGGATCGGCCTGGACGAGACGTCTTGTGCCGATCGGATCAGGCGCCTGGAGAGGGATGGCGTCATCCTGGAACGGGTGGCCTTGCTCGATCCCCGCAAGGTCGGCGCGAATATGACCGTGTTCGTGGCCATCACCACGCCGGAACACAGTCAGGAATGGCTGGATCGCTTCCACACCGCCGTCGAGGGATTTCCCGAGGTGATGGAGTTCTACCGGATGAGCGGTCAGGTGGACTATCTGCTTCGGGTCGTCGTGCCGGACATCGACGCCTATGACAGGTTCTACAAGAAACTGATCGCGGCGGTTAAACTCAAGGACGTGAGTTCGACATTCGCCATCGAGCAGATCAAGAACACCACGAAGCTGCCGCTGAACCCGGCGGATTGAGCGGTCGGACGCGCCAGTCGGCGCTGGCCGTGCTCGCCCACAAGTTAAATGGGCGCCAGTCGACGGGCTTGAGCCCACTGCGCACCTTCAGACGTTTCTCGAAGGGCCGCGCCCTCCCGGGCTATCGCGGGTTGTGGGCGGTGTGACAGCGTCCGCTCACTCCAGCCTCACAGCGTCTCTGGCCGCACAATTACAACTGCCGTAGATTCTGCCGACCAAGTCGTTTCCGCCGGGTCGCTGTCCCGGGAACGGCCTTCAGGATATCAGTTGGCCGGCCCGTATTCTCGCGAGAACCGCCCGCGGTTTCACACCGCCTGTCCCGCCGCCCAGCCCGAGGACCAGGCCCATTGGAAATTGTACCCGCCAAGCCAGCCGGTCACATCCACCGCCTCGCCAACGAAATGAAGTCCCGGCACGGACCGCGCCTCCATCGTCCTGGCATCGAGCCCGTCGGTGTCGACCCCGCCGAGCGTTACCTCGGCTGTCCGATATCCCTCCGACCCGACCGGCGTCACCTGCCAGCGGTGAACCGCCGCGTCGATCCGCTCGATCGCGGCGTTCGACTGGTCGGCCAGCCGTCCCGAGATGCCAAGCCCGTCGAGAATGACCCGCGCCACCTTCTCGGGCAGGTGCCGCGCCAGCACGGTCTGGATCTCGACGCGCCCCGCCTCGGAACGGGCGGCCTTCAAGGCCGCGCCGACCGACTTTCCCCGCGCCAGATCGACCGTCACGCTGTCCCCCTCCCGCCAGTAGGAACTGATCTGCAGGATCGACGGCCCTGACAGGCCGCGGTGGGTGAAGAGCAGCCCCTCATCGAAGCCGATCCGCCCGAGGCTGACCCGCGCCTCGACCGCGATCCCGGCAAGCGGCCGTAGCCGGCCGAGATCCTGCTCGGCGAAGGTCAAAGGCACCAGCGCCGGCCGGGTTTCGGTCACGGCAAGGCCGAACTGCTCCGCGAGACGATAGGCAATGCCGGTCGCGCCCATCTTCGGGATCGACTTGCCGCCCGTCGCGACGACAAGGCGATCTGCCGAGAGAATCCCCTTGTCGGTCTCGACGATGAAACGGGCTTCGCGTCTCACCGCCCGGATGTCGTGGCCGAGACGCAACTCCGCGCCCGCATCGGCCATCTGCCCCGTCAGCATGGCGACGATCTGAGTGGCGCTCCCGTCGCAGAAAAGCTGGCCGAGGGTCTTTTCGTGCCAGGCGATACCGGCCGCATCGACGCGCGCGATGAAATCCTGGGGCGTGAACCGGCGCAGCGCCGACAGGGCGAAGCGTGGATTTTTCGACAGGAATCGCTCCGCGGGCGCTGCGAGATTGGTGAAATTGCACCGGCCTCCACCCGAGATCCGGATCTTCTCTCCGGGTCGCTTCGCATGGTCGATCACGATGACGCGCCGCCCCCGTCGCGCCGCCTCAATTGCGCACATCATGCCGGCCGCGCCGGCCCCGAGGATTAGAACGTCAGTAGCTTCCATAGCGCGTCGACCTAGACCGGAATCCAGTCGCGCACAACTCGTCGTAGCGGGCGATTTTGTCTTGCAGCCCCTCTGCGGCTTCGCTATGAACCCGCCCAGTTGGGGCGTGGCCAAGTGGTAAGGCGTCGGTTTTTGGTACCGTGTACCGTAGGTTCGAATCCTACCGCCCCAGCCA
>JBNKFC010000497.1:0-4644 GCA_050289105.1 Paracoccaceae bacterium
GGAGCCGAATAAGAGCCGCGAGGCCGAAAAGGTCTTCGGCGCCGACGATCTGGCCCATCCGGCGGTGAACTACCTGCACCACACGGCGGGCAAGATCTATCTCGGCGGCCCGATCACCGGCATCCAGCAGCCGGTCCATTATGACTTCAAGGCCCGCCGGGACACGCCGAACGAACTGCGCGCCTACTTCCGCAAGCTCGGCTGGCGCAAGATCGTCGCCTTCCAGACCCGCAACCCCTTGCACCGCGCGCATCAGGAACTGACCTTCCGCGCGGCCAAGGAAGCGCAGGCGAACCTTCTGATCCATCCGGTCGTAGGCATGACCAAGCCGGGTGATGTCGATCACTTCACCCGCGTGCGCTGCTACGAGGCGGTGCTGGACCAGTACCCGGCCTCGACCACGCACCTCTCGCTTCTCAACCTTGCCATGCGCATGGGCGGCCCGCGCGAGGCGCTCTGGCACGCGATTATCCGCCGCAACCACGGCCTGACGCACATGATCATCGGCCGCGACCATGCGGGGCCGGGCAAGAACAGCCAGGGCAAGGATTTCTACGATCCCTATGCCGCGCAGGAGCTTGTCCGCCAGCATCAGGAGGAAATCGGCATCGAGATGGTCGATTTCAAACAGATGGTCTACGTGCAGGAAAAGGCTCAGTATTTCCCGGTGGACGAGGTGCCCGAAGGCTCGACGGTTCTCGACATTTCCGGCACCGAACTGCGGCGCCGCCTGCGCGAAGGGCTCGAGATCCCCGAATGGTTCTCCTTCCCCGAGGTCGTGCAGGAACTGCGCCGCACTTCGCCGCCGCGCGCCAAGCAGGGCTTCACCGTGTTCTTCACCGGCCTTTCCGGCTCGGGCAAGTCGACCATCGCCAACGCACTCATGGTCAAGCTGATGGAAATGGGCGGCCGTCCGACCACGCTTCTCGACGGTGACGTCGTGCGCAAGCACCTTTCCTCCGAGCTCGGCTTCTCGAAAGAGCACCGCGACATCAACATCAAGCGCATCGGCTATGTCGCCTCCGAGATCACCAAGAACGGCGGCATCGCGATCTGCGCCCCGATTGCGCCCTACACGGCAACCCGCCGTGCGGTCCGCGAGATGGTCGAGGCCTTTGGCGCCTTCATCGAAGTCCATGTCGCGACCAGCGTCGAGGAATGCGAACGCCGCGACCGCAAGGGGCTCTACAAGCTCGCGCGTGAAGGCAAGATCAAGGAGTTCACCGGGATTTTGGACCCCTACGAGACCCCCGAAAACCCCGAGCTGCGTGTCGAGACGGAAAACGTCGATGTCGACAACTGCGCACACCAGGTGATCCTGAAGCTGGAATCGATGGGCCTCATCAAGGCCTGACGGCTCGCGCGTCGGAAACGAGAAAGGCCCCGATCGCTTCGGGGCCTTTTCCAATTCCGGCAGTCGTCGGCGACGGCAGCGATGTCGTTCCGTCAGCCCGGCCGCTTCATGCGCTCCATCAACCCGTCCTTCAGCACGAACTGGTGATAGAGCGCACCGATCACGTGCAATGCGGCCAGCGCCGCCAGAACGTTGAAGAGGACCTCATGCGCCTCCCCGGCAAGGTTGATGCCCCCGTACCAAGCGGCGATGCCCAGTGCCGGAATGACAAGAAGCCCGAGATACAGCCCGAGATGGGTGAGCTTGGCGATCCCGTCGACCCACGGATGACCGCCTTCCGGCAAACCCGGTGCGCCGCGCATCCCGCGGACCACGAGGCGCAGGACTGCGAGGATCAGGATGACGACACCGCCCCAGACATGCGCCGCCGCGGTATTGCCATACGCATCGCGGCCCTCATGAATCGCGAACCACGCGGATTTCATCGCGTCGCTGCTCACATAGCTGATGACCAGAAGCAAAACGATGCCCCAATGCAGCATGATCTGCGTGCGGCTATAGCCTTTGACCTCGGACATTTGACCCTCTCGCTCTTTCGCGGACGCCCTCTGCGCTCCGCACCTTTCTTAGAACGCAGTTATGGGCCGTTTCTGTCGCGGGTCAATGCAACCCGAGTTGCAGTGGTCAGTGAACGCTGACCGGCGCCATATCGTTCTGGCGGGCCAGCATGAAGGCCATCCGGCGGTCCTTGACGAGGGCAAGCCGTTCACCCGAAGCGTCGTGAACGGCGTAGAGCGTCTCCAGCCCCATCGCCTGCTCGCGAATCTCTGCCGGCAGGTCGGCAACCGCCACCTCGCGCACATACACGATGCGCTCGCCGTCTTCCGGCCCGAAATCGTATTTGGTATCCATGCCCGTTTCCTCCTTACCCCTTCGTGATGCGGATCGTCTGCACGGACTTTTCCGGGACGGCCCGGACCAGATCCACATGCAGAAGTCCGTTCTCCAGCCGCGCGCCAGCAACCTCGACGCCCTCGGCGAGGACGAAGCTGCGCTGGAAGGCGCGCGCCGCGATGCCGCGATGCAGGAACACCCGGCCGTCATCGCCATCCTCGGCCTGACGGCCGCGGATCACGAGTTGCCGATCCTCGACGGTGATCGCGATATCGTCGTCGCGGAACCCCGCCACGGCAAGCGTGATGCGAAAGCCATGTTCCGAAGATTGCTCGATATTGAACGGAGGGTAGCCGTCATTTCCGTTCTTGGCGGTGCGTTCCACCAGACGTTCCAGCTGATCGAAGCCCAGAAGAAAAGGATGGGCGGCAAAGGTCAGTTTCGTCATTCGGGCATGTCCTCGACATCAAGCGACACAACATGAGGCCCCCGATCGGGCAACCTCAGGTGAAATATGGAGGCTCCGACGGCGCCCGACAAGGCAGGCTCTTGCGAAAAGCTTCCCGCAATCGCGCGGAATTGCTATCTTCCGACACCGCTCCGGCACGACTCACGACATGGATGACATGAACGCCCATATTGAAATGGACAACACCGAGGTCCTGCGCGTGAAGCTCGAAGTGCTCCGCCAGGAGCATCGCGATCTCGACGAGGCGATCCACGTCATGGAGACGTCGGGCCGCTCCGATCAACTGACGCTGAGACGGCTCAAGAAGCAGAAACTCGGCCTAAAGGACCAGATCGCCCGGATCGAGGATATCCTGACCCCGGACATCATCGCCTGACCGTCAGGCGACGCGCCGGCGGAACGGGGCCGCACGGCCGTGATCCTCGCGTTTCCCGGCCCGCCAATCCCGGTTGCCGTGACGACTGGCCCGAAAAGTCGTCCGACGGGTATTCCCGGCCAAATTCCGGCGCCGCGCGACCTTGCCCCGCCCCGCGCCGCCGTTATAGTGCGCGCTCCATTCCGGGGGACGGAGAACGGCATGAGCGTGAAGGTCGGCATCATCATGGGGTCGCAATCCGACTGGCCCACGATGAAGGAGGCGGCTGCGGTTCTCGACGAACTCGGCATTCCTTACGAGGCGAAGATCGTCTCGGCCCACCGCACGCCTGACCGGCTCTGGGCCTATGGCAAGACCGCCGTTGAACGCGGGCTGGACGTCATCATCGCGGGAGCCGGCGGCGCGGCGCATCTGCCCGGCATGATGGCCTCGAAAACGCGGGTTCCGGTGATCGGCGTTCCGGTACAGACGAAGGCGCTTTCGGGTGTCGACAGTCTCTATTCCATCGTGCAGATGCCGAAGGGATATCCGGTCGCAACCATGGCCATCGGCGCCGCCGGCGCCGCCAATGCCGGTCTCATGGCCGCCGGCATCCTCGCACTCCACGACCCCGCGCTGGCGGCACGCCTCGACGCCTGGCGCGACGCCCTTTCCGCCTCGATCCCGGACGCCCCGAAAGATGAGTAAACCGCTTCCCGCCGGCGCCACGATCGGCATCCTCGGCGGCGGCCAGCTTGGCCGCATGCTCTCCGTCGCCGCCGCGCGTCTCGGCTACAAGACCCATATTTATGAGCCCGCCGCCAACCCACCGGCCGGCGACGTCGCCCATAGGGTGACGACGGCGGCCTATGACGACCTCACAGCGCTTTCGGCATTCGCGCAGTCTGTCGATATCGTCACCTACGAGTTTGAAAACATTCCCACATCCGCGCTCGATGCACTCGAGGCGCATTGCCCGATCCACCCCAACCGCCGCGCCCTCGCCATCAGCCAGGACCGGCTGGTCGAAAAGGCATTCCTGCGCGACCTCGGCCTCATGACCGCGCCCTTCTCCGCCGTCGACGATGCGGAGGATCTCGCCGAGGCCATGGACGAGATCGGCACCCCGTCGATCCTCAAGACCCGGCGGCTTGGCTATGACGGGAAGGGCCAGGCCCGGCTCGACTCGGCCGGCGGCGCCGAGGCGGCGCTTGCCGAGATGGCCGGCGCGCCGGCGATCCTCGAAGGCTTCATCGACTTCAGTCACGAAGTCTCCGTCATCGCCGCACGGAGCCTCTCGGGCGAGGTGACCGCCTTCGATCCCGGCGAGAACGTGCACCGCGCGGGCATCCTGCGCACGACGACCATCCCCGCCCGCCTGACCGAAGCGCAGCGCACGGACGCCGTGTTTCTCGCCGGA
Source organism: Paracoccaceae bacterium (assembly GCA_050289105.1). Taxonomy (GTDB): domain Bacteria; phylum Pseudomonadota; class Alphaproteobacteria; order Rhodobacterales; family Rhodobacteraceae; genus Albidovulum. Next base: position 4,493 of record JBNKFC010000497.1, read on the forward strand.
CGTATCCTCAACGCGCTGAAATATGTCGGCGTCATGGGGGTGGAGCTGTTCGTCACCCGCAAGGGCCTGATCGTCAACGAGATCGCGCCCCGGGTCCACAATTCTGGCCACTGGACGCAGAATGGCTGCGCCGTCGATCAGTTCGAACAGCA
>JBNKFC010000498.1:0-3864 GCA_050289105.1 Paracoccaceae bacterium
ATGGGAACGCTGGCGGCCGGCGGGACGCTCGGCATCCTGATCCCGCCGTCGATCAACATGATCGTCTACGGGCTTCTGACCAACACCTCGGTTCCGAAGCTCTACCTTGCCGGTTTCGTGCCGGGGCTGCTTCTTGCCGGCCTCTTCATGCTGATCGTATTCGTGCTTTGTCTGTTGCGCCCGGATTGGGGCGGACGGAAGCGCGAAACCAATTGGTCCACGCGGCTCCGCGCGCTTCCGGACCTGATCCCGCCGACGTTCATCTTCCTGACAGTCGTAGGGTCGATCTATGCCGGACTTGCCACGCCGACCGAGGCGGCCTCGCTCGGTGTCGTCGCCTCGCTCCTGCTCGCGGCGGTAAACCGCAAGCTTTCCATGACGATGCTGTTGCAGGCGCTCGAAGGGACGATGCGCACGACCGCGATGGTCATGCTCATCGTGCTGGCGGCGATGTTTCTCAACTTCGTCCTGTCGGTGATCGGTCTTACGACGCTCCTGACCAGCTTCATCACCGGTCTCGGCCTCAGCCCGATGCAGACGATGGTCGTGATCGTCCTTGGCTTCCTCGTCCTCGGCTGTTTCATGGAGGCGTTCTCGCTTCTGCTGATCGCCGCACCGCTGGTGGCGCCGATCGTCTCGGGGCTGGGGTTCGATCTCGTCTGGTTCGGCATCCTGATGATGCTGCTGCTGGAGACCGCGCTGATCACGCCGCCGATTGGCGTGAACCTCTATGTGATCCAGGGCGTGCGCGGGTCGGGTTCGATGAACGACGTCATCTTCGGGGCGCTGCCCTTCGTCGTGGCGATGCTTCTGATGATTGTAGCACTGCTTGCCTTTCCTGAAATTGCGACCTGGCTGCCCACGACATTCGGCTGACCGGCACAGGAAAGAAGAAAAAGCTCCGCGAACGCGGATGAAATCTGGAGGAGGAAATCATGGCTCGAATAGGTGTGGATGTCGGCGGCACGAATACCGACCTCGTCCTCGAATGCGCGACGGGCGTCTACTACCACAAGGTGCCGACGACCCTGAAGAACCAGTCGATCGGCGTCGTCGAGGGGGTCAAGGGCATCTGCCAGATCGCCAACATAGACCCCGCCGAGGTCGAGATGATCGTGCACGGGACGACGACCGCAACCAACATCACGATCGAGCACAACGGCGCGGACTGCGGGATGCTCACGACCGAGGGCTTCCGCGACATCCTCCATATTGGGCGCCACAAGCGGCCCTACAACTTCTCCCTCCACTTCGATGTGCCCTGGCAGAGCCAACCCTTGGTCAAGCGGCGCAACCGCATCGCCATCGCAGAACGTATCCTGCCCCCTGCCGGCGAAATCGCGGTGCCCCTTGACGAACAGGCGGTTCGCGATGCCTGCGCCTTGTTCAAGAAACGCGGCATCAACTCCATCGTCATCGGCTTCATGTTCGCGTTTCTCAACGACGCCCATGAACGTCGCGCGAAGGAGATCGTGCTCGAAGAACTGCCGGACGCCTATGTCACGCTGTCGTCCGAAGTCGCGAACGTGATGCGCGAATACGAGCGTTTCTCGACCGCGGCGATGAACTCCTATGTCGGGCCGAAGACGTCGTATTACCTGCGCGACCTCGACTCGCGGCTGCGCGAGGCGGGCGTCACCTCGAAGCTCAGGATCATGCAGTCGAACGGTGGCGTCTCGACCGTCGAGGCTTGCGCCAAACGGCCGATCCGCATTCTCATGTCAGGCCCGGCCGGCGGCGTGATCGGAGGCGCATCCGAAGGCGTTATGGCGGGTGTCGACGACGTCATCACCGTCGACATCGGCGGCACCTCGGCCGACATCTCGACCATTCCCGGCGGCGCGGTGAAGATCATGAACCCGCGCGATACCTATGTCGGCGGCCACCCGGTGCTGACCCCGATGATCGACCTCGTCACCATCGGCGCGGGTGGCGGTTCTGTCGCCTATATCGACGAGGCCGGCGCGTTCCATGTCGGTCCCCGCTCGGCCGGGTCCGAACCCGGCCCGGCCTGCTACGGCCGTGGCGGCACGGAGCCCACCGTCACGGATGCACAGATCGTCCTCGGCCGTCTCGACCCTGACATGGCGCTTGGCGGCGATCTGAAACTGGACGCGGACCTCTCGCACAAGGCCATCGAAGAGAAGATCGCCAAGCCGCTTGGCATGAGCGTGCGCGATGCGGCGCTCGGCATCATCAAGATCATCAACTCCAACATGGCCCTCGCGATCCGGTCCAACTCGGTCGCACGCGGCGTCGATCCACGCGGCTTTTCGATCATGCCCTTCGGTGGCGCCGGCCCGCTGCACGGTGTCGCGCTTTGCGAGGCGATGTCGGCCAAGGATGTCATCGTGCCTGTCGCGCCGGGGATCACCGCCGCGGTCGGCCTGCTCAAGACCGACCTGCAATACGAACACACCGAGGCGGTGATCGTCGAACTGAACAAGGCCAAGCCGGAGCAGTTCGGCCGGATCAACGCAGCGGTTGCCTCTCTTCGCGAGCAGGTGCAGGCCGAACTCGACAATGACGGCATTCCGCGCGACCAGCAGAGCGTCACTGTCGTGGCCGAATGCCGCTACCACGGCCAGGGCTTTGAGTTGCGCGCCGACATGCCCGACGGTCCGGTCACCGCCGAAAACCGTCACGTCATCACCGACAGCTTCCACGACCAGCACCAGCTCGACTACGGCTATAGCTATCGCGACGCCGAGGTGGAGCTGATCACGCTGCGCGCCATCGCCTCGGCCTCGGTGCGGCGGATCGACATTCCGAAGATCGGCGCCACCGACGGCTCCAGCACCGACCGTGCGCTGATGTTCGTTCGGACCACTACCTTCGACGATGGACGCACGCTGGAAACGCCGCGCTACGACCGCACGAAGCTCCTGGCGGGCGACCGTATCGAGGGCCCGGCGATCCTGCACCAGCACAACGCGACGACGCTCGTTCCTCCAGGATGGGTGGCCGAGACGCTCGACTACGGCAACACGCGCATCCGTCCCTTGGGCGCATGAGGGGAGAGGCTAAGATGAACCAGATGACCAAGCCCGCATTGAACGCCGCAGCCGGAGAAATCGACCCGATTACCCTACAGGTCATCCGTGGCAGTTTCGAAACCATCGCCGAGGAAATGGGTCACGTCCTTTACCGGATGTCCTTCTCCTCGATCATCCGCGAAAGTCAGGACCTTGGCGCGGGGCTCTTCGACACGGATTTCAACACCCTCTGCGAGTCGGAATCGACACCGATGCATATCGGGTCGATCCCCGGCTACCTGCGCGGCATCGCCGAGACGCTGGAAGATGGCGAGTGGTACGAAGGCGATGTGGTGGTGCACAACCATCCCTATTATGGCGCCTCGCATACGCCCGACCTCGCCATCGTCGTACCGGTCTTCTATCAGGGCCGCCTGGTCGGGTTCGCGGGCAATACCGCGCACCATGTCGATATCGGGGCCGCGACGCCGGGCCTGATCATCGACGTGCCGGATGTCTTCGCCGAGGGCATGCTGTTCGCGGGCACCAAGCTTTACCGCAAGGGCGAGCCCAACAACGCGATGTGGAACTATATCCGCCGCAACAGCCGGGCCGCGCAGCAGCTTGTCAGCGACATCGAGGCGCAGGTCGCGTCCGCCCGGCTTGGTGCCAAACGGTTTGCGGAACTTCTGGAGAAATTCGGCGAAGATACGGTCTTCACCGCGGCGCACCAACTCATGGACTATGCCGAGCGGATGACGCGGCAGCGGATCAGCGAGATCCCGGACGGCGACTACACCGCTGAAGGATATCTCGACGATGACGGGCGCAACCGGGATCAGCGGCTGAAGGTGAAGGTCACGGTCAGGGTGCGCGGCGACGAGGTGGA
>JBNKFC010000499.1:0-4463 GCA_050289105.1 Paracoccaceae bacterium
GCGGCCGACAGCATCATGGAAGCGGCCGATGGTGGCATTCGCTATTGCGTCTGCATCACCGACGGTATCCCCGCGCAGGACATGATCCGGGTCAAGCGCTACATGATGCGCTACCCGCGTGAACGCCGCATGGTGCTGACGGGGCCCAATTGCGCCGGCACGATCAGCCCGGGCAAGGCACTGCTCGGCATCATGCCCGGCCACATTTACCTTCCGGGTCCGGTCGGCATCGTCGGCCGTTCGGGCACGCTCGGATACGAGGCGGCGCAACAGCTCAAGGATCGCGGCATCGGCGTGTCGACCTCGGTCGGCATTGGCGGCGATCCGATCAACGGCTCGTCCTTCCGCGACATCCTTGAACGGTTCGAGGCGGATCCGGATACCAACGTGGTCTGCATGATCGGTGAGATCGGCGGTCCGCAGGAAGCAGAGGCCGCGGCTTACATCCAAGAGCATATGACCAAGCCGGTCATCGCCTACATTGCCGGCCTCACCGCACCGAAAGGCCGGACAATGGGTCATGCCGGCGCGATCATCTCGGCCTTCGGCGAAAGCGCCTCCGAGAAGGTCGAGATTCTCACCGCGGCTGGCGTGACGGTTGCAGAGAACCCCTCTGTGATCGGCGAAACCGTTGCAAGGGTGATGAAGAAGGCCGCGTGAGGGAGGCGGGAATGGCGAAACCGAAAATACTTGTCACCCGACGCTGGCCTGAAGCGGTCGAGGCCCGGATGTCTCAGGTCTTCGATCTCGACCTCAATCGTTCGGACCGGCCTTTGGTAGAGGCCGATTTCCGGGCGGCGATGGCGAGCTATGACGCGATCCTTCCGACGGTGACCGATCGGCTGCCGGGACCGGTCTTCGACACGCCCGGTGCGCGCACGAAGATTCTCGCCAACTACGGGGTCGGTTTCGCCCATATCGACACCGAGGCCGCGAAGAACCACGGCATTACGGTGACAAACACCCCGGACGTTCTGTCTGAATGCACGGCCGACATTGCCATGACGCTGATGCTGATGGTCGCGCGGCGGGCGAGCGAGGGAGAAAAGGAACTGCGCGAAGGCCGCTGGACCGGCTGGCGCCCCACGCATCTCATCGGCACCAAGGTGTCCGGCGCCACGCTCGGCATCATCGGTTTCGGTCGGATCGGCCAGGCGATGGCCCAACGCGCCCATCACGGTTTCGGCATGAAGATTCTCGTCCAGAACCGCTCTGCCGTCGCGCCCGAGATCCTGGCCCGGTTCAGCGCCACCCAGGTCTCTACCGTGGAGGAATTGCTGCCGGAATGCGACTTCGTCTCGCTCCATTGCCCCGGCGGCGTCGTCAACCGCCACCTGATCAATGCGCGGCGGCTCGATCTGATGCGCCCGGGAGCATTCCTCATCAATACCGCGCGGGGAGAGGTCGTTGACGAACACGCCCTGGCGCAAGCCCTGTGGTTCGGGACCATCGGCGGTGCCGGGCTCGACGTGTTCGAGCGCGAACCCCGGATATCGGAGGAGCTGATGGGCGCCGACAACCTGGTCATGCTCCCGCATCTCGGTTCGGCCACGCGCGAGACTCGCGAAGCCATGGGTTTCCGCGTCCTCGACAACCTCATGGATTTCTTCGAGGGGCGCGCGCCGAGGGACAAGGTGGCCTAGGCGATGGGCACCTCGCCGGACCTGCTCTGTCCCGAAGTCGCCGGCGAACCGGACTACGCCACGGTGCTTCGCGATGAGATACGGGCTCTTTGGCGCAACGTCATAGAGGCGCGTGCGCCCCGCGTCGCGCACCTGATCGCGGCCAGCGATTGGCAACTGCCACTGGGTGAGGACGCCATTCCTTGCCTTCAGGCCATCAATATCTGGTTCCAGCTTTCGAAGATCATCGACGAGAACGCGATGATGCGGAATCGGCGACAGACAGAAGAACGCAGCGGGGCCGCCGCGGTGGAAGGCAGCTTCGCCAAGGTCCTGGCCGAGCAAGGCCCTGGCCAGTCGCCGGAATCCTTCGCGAAACTCGCATCTCAGTTGTCCGTAGGGCCCACGCTGACCGCGCATCCGACCGAAGCCAAACGCGTGACCGTTCTGGAGACCCACCGACGGATCTACCGGCTGCTTGCGTCGCTCGATACCCAACGTTGGACCTCGCGGGAGCGTGAGGACGTGCTCCGGGATATCCAAAGCGAGATCGACCTTCTCTGGATGACAGGCGAATTGCGGCGTGAACGGCCGAGCCTGAAGGACGAGATCGAGTGGGGCCTCCAGTTCTTTCGCGACAGCCTCTATGATGCCATTCCGCAGCTTGCCGATCGCTTCGCGGCGGCAACCGAGAACTGTTTCGGCCAAGAAGTGGCGACAGGTCCTGCTATCCGGTTCCATTCCTGGATCGGCGGCGACCGGGACGGCAATCCCAATGTCACCACCGCAGTGACCCGCGATGCGGTCGAGAGGTCCCGAAAAGCGATCCTGGATAGATACCTGCAAGGCGTCACGACGGCCGCCGCGAGGATCAGCATCAGCTCATTGATCGTGAAGATCCCGGCGAAGACGGTGACCCGCATCAGGGCGGTCGCCGACGCCGCAGGGCAGGCGGCGGCATATGAGAGCCGGAACCCGGGCGAAGTGTTCCGACAGGCGCTGGCTGCCATTGGAGAACGCATCGCCGCGACGATCGGCGGCGCGCACGGCGCTTATGGCACCATCGGACAGTTTGTCTCGGATCTCCGTATCCTTGACGATGCCCTCGTCGAGATCGGTGCCGAGCGGATCGCACGGCGGTACCTTCGACCGATCCTGTGGCAGGCCGAAACCTTCGGGTTCCGTACGGTGACGCTCGATATCCGGCAGAACTCGACCGTCACAACGGCGGTCCTTGCCGAAATCTGGTCCTTGCGTGGCAAGGCGCCGGCCTATGGCACCCGCGCTTGGTCAGAACGCTTGCGCCGAGAACTCGGCCGGGCAGCGTTGGACGCGCCAGACCGCGCGAAACTCGGACCGGACGCGCGCGAATTGTTGGACCTCCTGGTGTTCATGCGCGATGCGCGGCTTGGGGACGATCCGGACGCGGTGGGCCCTTTCATCCTGTCGATGAGCCGGTCGAGCGACGACATCCTCGCCGTCTATCTGCTTGCGCGGTACGCCGGCTTCGACGCCGAGAAGGTGGACCTGCATGTCGTGCCGCTTTTCGAGACGATCGACGACCTGCGCCATGCGCCCGCCGTGTTCGAGGAGCTTCTGTCGGTGCCTCTCGCCCGCCGGAGCATGACGTCGCGGACCGGAACGATCGAGGTGATGCTCGGCTATTCGGACAGCAACAAAGATGGCGGCTTCGTCTGTTCGATTTGGGAGCTCGACAAGGCGCAGCGCCGCATTTCCCGAACGCTGGCTCGCCATGACCTCCGACCGGTCTTTTTTCACGGTCGGGGTGGGTCGGTCAGTCGCGGCGGCGCGCCGACGGAGCGCGCCATCGCGGCGCAGCCCGCCGGAACAATCCACGGACAGCTCAGGATCACCGAGCAGGGCGAAGTCGTCTCGTCGAAATACGCCAATCGCGGCACCGCTCTCGACCAGTTGGAACTCCTCGTCTCGTCGGTGCTCGCGCACATGCAGTCGCCGGTCATGGCGGTGGCAAATTCCGAATATGACGATGCGCTCGAAGCGCTCTCCGGCATGTCGCAGACCGCGTATGCAAACCTTCTCCGCCAGCCGGGGTTCATCGACTACTTCCAGCAGGCGAGCCCGGTCGAAGAACTGGCGATGCTGAAGATCGGGTCGCGCCCCGCGCGGCGCTTCGGTGCGGGCGGGCTCGCGGACCTACGGGCCATTCCCTGGGTCTTCGCCTGGTCCCAGAACCGGCACCTCTTGACCGGCTGGTATGGCTTCGGCGCCGCGGTCGCATCCTTCCGGCAAATCAGGGGCAGGGATGGCGACCGGCTGCTGAGCGAAATGTTCGCCCGTCACCGGCTGTTTAGGCTGATGGTGGACGAGGTCGAGAAATCACTGCTGCTGGCCGACATGGCGATCGCCGCTGACTATGCGTCTCTCGTCAAGGACGCAGAAGTTCGGTCGCGCATCTTCGAATTGGTCCGGCACGAATACGATTTGTGTACCACTGCGATCGAATTTTTCAGCGGCGGAGCGGGCATTGCTGTGCGCTTTCCCAATCTGCAGGCGCGGTTCGAGCGGCTGAAACCGCAACTCGACCGCATCAACCGGCTTCAGGTCGACCTCTTGCGCAGCGCCCGGTCGGGCGCCGCTTTGCGCACCACGGTCCCGCTGATGCAATCCATGAACTGCATTGCCTCCGGCCTCGGCTGGACCGGCTAACGAAGGAGACAACCATGACCGCCCCGCACCGCGACACCGGATTTTTCACCGAGAGCCTGGCCTCTCGCGACGCCGAGATCTTCAAGTCCATTCGGGACGAGCTTGGCCGCCAGCGCGACGAGATCGAGCTGATTGCCTCGGAGAACATCGTCT
>JBNKFC010000500.1:0-2575 GCA_050289105.1 Paracoccaceae bacterium
GGGCGGAGCGCCGATGAACTGAGAGGGCCATATGCCGACGATCCGCGAGAGCTTCCCGCACGAGATCGAGATCATCGAGAATATCTTCGTGCCGATGCCGGACGGCACAAGGCTTGCCGCGAAGCTCTGGCGGCCGAAGGATGCCGGCCCGGTGCCGGCGATCCTCGAATACCTGCCCTATCGCAAGCGCGAGGGCACGCGCGGCCGCGATCAGAAAATGCACGCCTGGCTCGCAGGGCACGGCTATGCGTGTGTCCGCCTCGACATTCGCGGCACCGGCGACAGCGAGGGGCTGATCGACGACGAATATACCGTGCAGGAGCAGCTGGACGGTTGCGACGCCATCGCCTGGATCGCCGCGCAGGAGTGGTGCGACGGACAGGTCGCGATGTACGGGATTTCCTGGGGCGGGTTCAACGGGCTGCAGATCGCGGCACGACAGCCGCCGGCCTTGAAGACGATCATTACCGTGGGGTCCACCGACGACCGCTACGCGACCGACGTCCACTATGTCGGCGGCTGCCTGTCGAAGGACAATTTCGACTGGGCCGCGACGATGTTCGCCCATAACGACCTGCCGCCTGACCCCGAGATCGTGGGCGCAGCCTGGCGCGACATGTGGCGAGCGCGGATGGAGCATAACCGGCCGTGGATCCTCGACTGGCTCGCCCATCAGCGGCGCGACGACTACTGGAAACAGGGCTCGGTCTGCGAGGATTTCTCAAAGATCACGATCCCGGTCTTTGCCGTCTCGGGCTGGGCGGACAACTATTCCGAAAGCGTGCCACGGCTGCTTGCGGGGCTCCCCGGGCCGCGGCTCGGCATCATCGGCCCCTGGGCGCCTTCCTTCCCGCATGACGTGGCGGTGAAGCCCGCGATCGGCTGGCTGCAGGAGGTCAAGCGCTGGTGCGATCACTGGATGAAGGGCCGCGACACCAGGATCATGGACGAACCGATCTACCGGGTCTGGATGCAGGAGAGCGCGCCGCCACGGACCTGTTATCTCGACCGCCCCGGCCGCTGGGTGGGCGAGGCGGAATGGCCCTCCCCCCGGACCGAGCACAGGGCGCTTTACCTCAACGCCAGCGGCACCCTTGACCCGTTGCCCTCCGCAGCATCGGGGCGCACGATCAACTCGCCTCTCTGGGTCGGGCTCGCCGCGGGCGAGGTCGGGCGTTACGGCGAGGATGCCGACTGGCCGCCCGATCAGCGCGAGGATGACGGCGGCTCGCTGGTCTTCGTCAGCGATCCCCTGCCCGAGCGGACCGAGATCCTCGGCGCGCCGCAGCTTCACCTGCGCTTTTGCTCCGACAAGCCGCTCGCGCTGGTCGCCGTCCGGCTGAACGACGTGATGCCGGACGGGCGTTCGACGCGGGTGACGGTCGGCTATCTGAACCTCACGCATCGCAACAGCCACGAACACCCGGAGCCGCTGGAGCCGGGCCGCGTCTACGACGCCGTCGTGGATCTCGACGACATCGCTCATGCCTTCCCGGCGGGTCACCGGATCGCGGTGTCGCTCTCGACCACCTACTGGCCGATCTGCTGGCCCTCGCCTGAACTTGCCACCCTGACGGTTCGAACCGGCGAGAGTTGGCTCGACCTGCCGGTGCGGCCGGAGAACCCGGCGGATGCCGCAATTCGCGCCTTCGACCCGCCTGAGATGGCGGCGCCGACACCGATGATCGACCATCCGGTCGCGAAGCCGCACCGGCGCAGCATTCGCCGTGACCTTCTGTCGGGCGAGACGGTCGTCGACTTCCCGCGCTGGACCTATGCGCACGAGATGCCGGATATCGGCCAGACGGTGACATCGGACGCGCTCGCCCGCTTCGCCATCACTGATGGCGATCCGCTCTCGGCCCGCTGCGAGACCGAGGCGAACGTCGTGATCCGCCGCAAGGACACGACGACGGGGCATCATTCGACCGGGCTGATGACCTGCGACGCCACCCATTTCCGCGTCGAGATGGAGCTGCGCGTCACCGAGAACGGCGAGACGGTCTTCGAACGCGTCTGGGACGAGAGGATCCCCCGTGACATGGTTTGAGATCAGAGGGCGCAGCGCCCCATGCTGAGCTACGCCATCAAGCGCATCGGCCTTGCTGTCGTGATCCTGTTCACGGTGATGCTGGCGATGTACGCGATGGTGTTCCTCGTGCCGGGCGACCCGGCCTCCCTGGCGCTTGGTCCCCGCGCAACTCCCGCGCTGAAGGAGCTCCTGCGGGAACGTATGGGCCTCGACCAGCCGGTTCTGGTGCAGGTCTGGCACTTCTTTCGCAATGCTGCGACCGGCGATCTCGGCTATGACGTCTGGTCGAAGCGGCCGGTCCTCGACCAGATCCTTGAATTCTTCCCCAACACGCTGATCCTTGGCGCCGTGGCGCTCGGCTGGGCGGTGGTGCTCGGCATCCTTCTCGGTTGTGCGGCCGTTGTCTGGCGTGGCACCTTCACCGACCGTATCCTCGGCATCCTCTCGGTCGGGCTCATCTCCGTTCCGGCCTTCGTCGTCGCGATCTACGCGCTCCTGATCTTCGCCGTGTGGCTGAAGTGGTTACCGGCCATCGGCGCCGGC
>JBNKFC010000501.1:0-6290 GCA_050289105.1 Paracoccaceae bacterium
CTCGCGCTCTTTCTCAAGGGCGACGATCCGGCGGCGCAGAAGAACGCGAAGTGGCTGGCGCTGATCGCGACGTCGGCGACCTTCCTCGTCTCGCTCTTCCTCCTGTCCGGCTTCGTGCCCGGCGACACGGGCTTCCAGTTCGTGGAAGAGCGGTCCTGGATCATGGGGCTGAAATACAAGGTCGGCGTCGACGGGATCTCCGTCCTCTTCGTCCTTCTGACCACCTTCCTCATGCCGATCACGATCCTGTCGTGCTGGGAAGTGGACACGCGGGTGAAGGAATACATGGTCGCCTTCCTCGTCCTCGAAGGGCTGATGATCGGCGTCTTCGTGGCCTTGGACCTCGTTCTCTTCTACCTCTTCTTCGAGGCCGGCCTCATTCCGATGTTCCTGATCATCGGCATCTGGGGCGGGAAGGAGCGGATCTACGCGGCCTTCAAGTTCTTCCTCTACACCTTCCTCGGCTCGGTCCTGATGCTCGTCGCGATGATCGCGATGTATGTCGATGCGGGCACTACGGACATCCCGACGCTCCTGACCCACCAGTTCTCGTCCGAGACGCTGAACGTCCTCGGCTTCCGCGTCGTCGGCGGCATGCAGACGCTTCTGTGGCTCGCCTTCTTCGCCTCCTTCGCGGTGAAGATGCCGATGTGGCCGGTCCATACCTGGTTGCCGGACGCGCACGTTCAGGCGCCGACGGCGGGGTCCGTGGTGCTGGCGGCGATCCTTCTGAAGATGGGGGGCTACGGCTTCCTGCGCTTCTCGCTGCCGATGTTCCCGATCGCATCCTATGAACTCGCCGGGCTGATCTTCTGGATGTCGGCCATCGCGATCGTCTACACCTCGCTCGTGGCGCTCGCGCAGTCGGACATGAAGAAGCTGATCGCCTATTCCTCGGTCGCGCATATGGGTTACGTGACGATGGGCATCTTCGCGGCCAACCAGCAGGGCGTCGACGGCGCGATCTTCCAGATGCTGAGCCACGGCTTCATATCCGGCGCGCTCTTCCTCTGCGTCGGCGTCATCTACGACCGGATGCATACGCGCGAGATCGACGCCTATGGCGGCCTCGTGAACCGGATGCCGGCCTATGCGCTAATCTTCATGTTCTTCACCATGGCCAATGTCGGCCTGCCGGGCACCTCGGGCTTCGTCGGCGAGTTCCTGACGCTGATGGGCATCTTCCAGGTCAACACCTGGGTCGCAGCCGTCGCCACCTCGGGCGTGATCCTGAGCGCCGCCTATGCGCTCTGGCTCTACCGCCGGGTGGTCTTCGGTGACCTGATCAAGGAAAGCCTCAAGACCATCACCGACATGACCGGCCGCGAGAAGGCGATCTTCGCGCCCCTCGTCGCGATGACCCTGCTGCTCGGCGTCTACCCGAGCCTCGTCACCGACATCATCGGGCCATCGGTCTCCGCCCTTGTCACCGAATACCACGCCGCCATTCCCGCCGATGCGGGGATGCAGGTGGCCAGCCACTAAAGGACGATACGCGATGATCTCCGCTGATTTCTCCGCCATCCTGCCCGAAGTGGTTCTTGTTCTCTACGCGATGGCCGCACTCCTCGGTGCGGTCTATACCGGCAAGGACGAGATGACCGGCACCCTGACCTGGGCGACCGTCGCCATGTTCGTCGGCATCGCCGCCTGGATCGGGCTGTCTGGTTCGGGCGACCGCATGGCCTTCGGCGGCATGTTCACCGACGACGCCTTCTCGCGCTTCGCGAAGGTGACGGTGCTACTGGCTGCCGCCGCGGTTCTGGCGATGAGCCAGGACTACATGGCGCGGCGCGGCCTTGCACGGTTCGAGTTCCCGCTTCTCGTCGCCTTCGCGGTCGCCGGCATGATGGTCATGGTCTCGGCCGGGGACCTCATGTCGCTCTACATGGGGCTCGAGCTGCAGTCACTGTCGCTTTACGTCGTGGCGAGCCTGCGTCGTGACAGCGCCAAGTCGACGGAGGCGGGCCTGAAGTACTTCGTCCTTGGCGCGCTGTCCTCGGGGCTTCTGCTCTACGGCGCCTCGCTGACCTACGGCTTCACCGGTACGACCCTCTTCGCCGGGATCATCGAGACGATCCAGGGCGGCCATGTCTCGGTCGGGCTGCTCTTCGGCCTCGTCTTCCTGATCACGGGCCTGGCCTTCAAGATCTCGGCCGTGCCCTTCCACATGTGGACGCCGGACGTCTACGAAGGCTCGCCCACGCCGGTCACCGCCTTCTTCGCGACCGCCCCTAAGGTCGCCGCGATGGCGCTCTTCGCGCGGCTGGTCCACGACGCGTTCGGAGCGGCCGTGCAGGACTGGAGCCAGGTGCTTGCGCTTCTGGCCGCGCTGTCGATGTTCCTTGGCGCGATCGCCGCGATCGGGCAGCGCAACATCAAGCGGCTGATGGCCTATTCCTCCATCGCCCACATGGGCTTCGCGCTGGTCGGCCTTGCGGCCGGGACGCAGGCGGGCGTGCAGGCGATGCTGATCTACATGGCGGTCTATGTGACGATGAACGTCGGGACCTTCGCCTTCATCCTGGCGATGGAGAAGGACGGCGCGCCGGTCACCGATATCGCCGCACTGAACCTTTATTCTAAGGCGGAACCGGTGAAGGCGTTCGCCGTACTGATCCTAATGTTCTCACTCGCCGGGGTGCCGCCGATGCTCGGCTTCTTCGCGAAGTACGGCGTGCTTCTGGCCGCGGTTAACGCCAACATGGTCTGGCTGGCGGTCGCGGGCGCGGTGGCGTCGGTCATCGGCGCCTTCTACTACCTGCGCATCGTCTATTTCATGTATTTCGGCTCCGAGACCGACGTGCTCGAAACCCCGATGGTGCCGACGCAGTGGCTCTTGCTGATGGCGGCGGCGTTCGTGATGATCGCGGGCGTCGTCAACCTCTTCGGCGTCGAGGGGGCTGCGGCGACGGCGGCCGAAGTTCTTGTCCGCTGAGCGGGCGGAGACCTCGTCGGCCTGGCCTGAGGGCGTGGCGCGCCACGTCCTCGGAGAGGTGGACAGCACCAATTCGGAGGCGGCGCGGCTTGCGCCGCGACTGACCCAGCCGACCTGGATCTTCGCACGCCGCCAGACGGCGGCGCGCGGGCGGCGCGGGCGGGAATGGGTTTCGCCCGAAGGGAATTTTGCGGCAACCTTGGTAATGCGGCCGGGCGGTGATCCGGCCGGGGCCGCCTTGCGCAGCTTCGTGGCCTCGTTCGTCCTTGCCGAGGCGCTGGACGTCATCGCAGGCCCCGGGGCCGTGATTGCGCTGAAATGGCCGAACGACGTGCTGCTGAACGGCGGCAAGGTCGCCGGGATCCTTCTGGAAAGCACCGGGCAGGGCGGATCGGTCAGCCATCTGGCCGTCGGCATCGGCGTCAACCTGGTTGCCGCCCCTCCCGCCGAAGCGGTGGAGCCCGGCGCGCTCGTTCCGGTCTCGCTGATGGGCGAGACAGGAGTCCGGATCGCGCCCGAGACGCTGCTCGACGTTCTCGCCGCCGCATTTGCCCGCTGGGAGGCGCAGTTCGTCACTTATGGGTTCGGGCCGATCCGCACTGCCTGGCTTGCCAGGGCTGCGAAGCTTGGCCAAAGGATCACGGCCCGAACGGTCGGAGAGACGATCGAGGGGACGTTCGAAACCGTCGCCGACGATGGCGCGCTGGTCCTCGCAACGGCGCAAGGGCGCCGGCTCGTGCCGGCCGCCGACGTGTTCTTCTGAGGGAGGGATCCCATGCTCCTCTGCATTGATACCGGCAACACCAACACCGTCTTCTCGGTCTGGGACGGCAAACGGTTCCGCTGTACGCTCAGGACCTCGACCGAGCATCAGCGGACGGCGGACCAGTACTATGTCTGGTTCTCGACCCTGATGGAGCATCACAAGGTCCCGGTCGAGATCGACGAGGTGATCATCTCCTCGACCGTGCCGCGCGTCGTCTTCAACCTGCGCGTCCTCTGCGACCGGTATTTCAACTGCCGGCCGCTCGTCGTCGGAAAGCCCGACTGCGCGCTGCCGGTGGCCCCCCGTGTCGATCAGGGCACCACGGTCGGCCCCGACCGGCTGGTCAACACAGTGGGCGGCTTCGATCGCCATGGCGGTGATCTCATCATCGTCGATTTCGGCACCGCGACGACCTTCGACGTGGTCGATACCGACGGCGCCTATATCGGCGGGGTCATCGCGCCGGGCGTCAACCTGTCGTTGGAAGCCTTGCACATGGCCGCCGCCGCCCTGCCGCATGTCGATGTCACGAAACCGCAACACGCCATCGGCACGAATACGGTTGCCTGCATGCAGTCGGGCATCTACTGGGGCTATGTCGGCCTTGTCGAGGGGATCGTGAAACAGATCCGGATCGAGCGCGAGCGGCCGATGAAGGTGATCGCGACCGGGGGCCTCGCGCCTCTTTTCGATCAGGGCACGGATATCTTCGAAAGCGTCGAGGATGATCTGACGATGCACGGGCTGGTGCTGATCCACCGCCACAACAAGGAACTGGAACGCGAATGAGTTCGAAGGATCGCCTGATCTATCTTCCGCTGGGCGGCGCCGGCGAGATCGGCATGAACTGCTACGTCTTCGGCTACGGCCCCGAGGGCAAGGAGCGGCTCATCATCGTCGATCTCGGCGTGACGTTCCCGGACATGGACGGCTCTCCCGGCGTCGACCTGATCATGCCGGACATCACCTGGGCGGCGGAAAATGCCGACCGGATCGAGGCGATCTTCATCACCCATGCGCATGAGGACCATGTCGGCGCGCTCGGCCATCTCTGGCCGCGGCTGAAGGCCCCGGTCTATGCCCGCGCCTTCACCGCCGCCATCGCGACCCTGAAGATGGAGGAGCAGGGCCAGCCCCTCGATGTGATCAATGTCGTGAAGCCGCGCCCCGAAGTTGTCGAGGCAGGGCCCTTCAAAGTGCAGTTCGTGCCCGTCAGCCATTCGATCCCGGAAAGCTCCGCGCTGATCATCGACACGCCGGCCGGCCGGATCGTCCATTCCGCTGACTTCAAGCTCGACGGGACGCCTGTCGTGGGCGAGCCTTTCAACCCCGAGGAATGGCACCGGATCGCCCATGAGGGCGGCGGCGTGAAGGTTCTGACCTGCGACTCGACCAACGTCTTCTCGCCCCTGCCGGGCCGGTCGGAGGCGTCGCTTGCGGGGCCGCTCAGCGAGTTGATCGCGGCGCAGGAGGGGATGGTTGTGGCGACCACCTTCGCGTCGAACGTGGCGCGCCTGAAGACGCTGGCGGAAGCGGGCAAGGCCGCCGGCCGCTCTGTCTGCCTGCTCGGACGGGCGATGAAGAAGATGATCACGGCGGCGGTCGAGACGGGCGTCCTCACCGATTTCCCGTCCATCATCCAGCCCGAGGAAGCGACGGAGGTGTCGCGCGGGAACCTGATGCTGATCGTCACCGGCAGCCAGGGCGAACGCCGGGCCGCTTCGGCGCAGCTCGCGCGGGGGAAGTATCTCGGGCTCGAGATGAAGGAGGGCGACACGTTCCTCTTTTCCTCGAAGACCATCCCCGGCAACGAGCGCGGCGTGATCCGGGTCATGAACGCGTTTTCCGAGATGGGTGTCGACGTGATCGACGACCGGAACGGGCTCTACCACGTCTCGGGCCACGCCAACCGGCCGGATCTCGAGGCGGTGCACGACCTCTTGGCGCCGAAGATCCTGCTGCCCATGCATGGCGAGCACCGGCACCTGCGCGAGCATTGCCAGATCGGGATCTCCAAGGGCATAGCCGCGGAACTGGCAGTGAACGGGACGATGGTCGACCTGACTGGGGATGAGCCTGAGGTGGTCGAATACATCGAGGCCGGACGGACCTATCTCGACGGCACGGTGCTGATCGGGGCGCTGGATGGCGTCGTGCGCGACCGCATCCGCATGGCGCTGAACGGCCACGTCCTGGCGACCGTCATCCTCGACGAGGAAGACCAGCCCCTAGGCGAGGCATGGGTCGAGATCATGGGGTTGAGCGAGACGACGAAGTCCGGTGCGGCACTGGTCGAACGGGTCGAGGGCGAGTTGAACGAGTTCCTTGAGACAGCCAGCGACAAGGTGCTGCGCGACGATGACAAGATGGAGGAATCCATCAAGCGCATCGTCCGTCAGGTGACCATGGAAGAGGTGGGAAAAAAGCCCGAGGTGACCGTCGTCACGAGCCGTCTCGTCGCAGAGTAGACCGCCCGTGTCCTGTCGCCGCTGAGGCTCGGCCCGGGTGTCCTGATGCGAGGGGTGCCGTCAGCGGCCGCAGACCGCCCCGACTATTCGGACGTATCCGAGCTCGGTGTGAATCCGC
>JBNKFC010000502.1:0-5297 GCA_050289105.1 Paracoccaceae bacterium
ACGCGATGTTCTTCGCCACCCTCGGCGTCATCGCCTCCTCGATCGAGAATGTCGCGATCGAGATTCGCCACATGCAGCGCACCGAGGTGCTGGAGGCCGAAGAGTTCTTCTCGCCCGGCCAGAAGGGCTCCTCCGCGATGCCGCACAAGCGCAACCCGGTGTTGACCGAGAACCTCACCGGCCTCGCCCGCCTTGTCCGCATGGCCGTCGTTCCGGCGATGGAGAACGTGGCGCTCTGGCACGAGCGCGACATCTCGCACTCCTCCGTCGAACGCGCCATCGGTCCCGATGCGACCATCACCCTCGATTTCGCGCTCAACCGGCTTGCCGGCGTCATCGAGAAACTGGTGGTCTATCCCGACAACATGCTGAAGAACATGAACAAGTTCAAAGGCCTCGTGATGTCGCAGCGGGTGCTGCTGGCGCTGACCCAGGCCGGCGTGAGCCGCGAGGACGCCTACCGCCTCGTGCAGCGCAATGCCATGAAGGTCTGGGAGAAGGGCGCCGACTTCAAGACCGAGCTTCTGGCCGATCCCGAGGTCACCGCGGCCCTTTCCCCCGCCGAGATCGAGGAGAAGTTCGACCTCGGCTATCACACGAAGCACGTCGACACGATCTTCGCCCGCGTCTTCGGCGCCTGAGGCCCGAAACGGCACACGATTGCGTGAGTGGCGCGGGCTTGCTTGACGACAGGGTTGCCGCAAGGTCACCTCGGCTGGCACACTTCAGGTGTAACAGGTTGGAGGATGCCATGAAGATGAAGACACTTCTCGCAGCACTCGCTCTCGCCGCCGGCTTCGCGCCCGCGCTGGCCCTCGCGCAGGGATGCGACCATGAGCGCCAGGCGCAAATCAGTTGTGCCGAAGGACAGAACTGGGACGCGGCAACCCGCACATGCGTGACCGTCGGGAGCTAACGCGTCCCGCGACGGCCGTAACAGCGCCTTAACCGTTTTTTGAGACCGTGCCTTCGAAGACTGCCATCGGAGGAGGCGCGGATGACGGCGCTTACGCCCCTGCCACAAAAACCAGACCGGTCGGGCGCGCCGGTCGCGCGTGCCGGCGCACCGGCGATGACGGGCCGCCAGAAGGCCGCGATCATCGTGCGTCTGCTCCTGTCAGAGGGCGGCGAACTGCCGCTGAAGGGGCTGCCCGATCACATGCAGGCGGCGCTCACCGAACAGATCGGCGCGATGCGAAGCGTCGACCGTGCCACGCTCCGCGCCGTGGTGGAGGAATTCATCGGCTTGCTCGAATCGGTCGGTCTCAGCTTCCCGGGCGGCATCGACGGCGCGCTGAAAATGCTCGACGGCCATATCTCGGCCACCGCGGCCAGCCGGCTCCGCCGCCTCGCGGGGGCCTCGGCCAAGGCCGACCCCTGGGACAGGATCGCGGCGCTCGACCCCGAAAAGCTGCTTCCGGTCCTCACCGAGGAAAGCGTGGAGGTCGGGGCGGTCATGCTCTCGAAGCTGGCCGTATCGCGCGCGGCGGAGCTTCTGGGAAAGCTCCCCGGCGACCGCGCCCGCCGCATCGCCTACGCGGTCAGCCAGACCGGCAACATTGACCCCGAGACGGTGCGCCAGATCGGCCTGTCGCTGGTGACACAGCTCGAAGCCCAGCCGGTCCGCGCGTTCGAGGCCGATCCCCACGAACGCATCGGCGCGATCCTGAACTTTTCGCCCGCGGCGACGCGCGACGACGTGCTGACCGGCCTCACCGAAACCGACGAAGGCTTCGCGGCGCAGGTCCGCAAGGCGATCTTCACCTTCGCCGACATCCCGGCCCGGATCGAAGGGCGCGACATCTCCAAGGTGATCCGCGGCGTCGATCAGGCCACGCTCGTCACCGCGCTCTCCGGCGCGACGACCGACGCGAACGCCGCAACGGCCGAGTTCATCCTCTCCAACATGTCGCAACGCATGGCCGCATCCCTGCGCGAGGAAATGGCCGAACGCGGCAAGGTGAAAGAGAAGGACAGCGAGGCGGCAATGACCGCGATCATCGTCGCCGTCCGCGATCTCGAAGGCGCGGGCGAAATCACGCTCCGGCAGTCCGAAGACGACACCGAAGAGTGACAACGCCGAACGGTGCCACCCTCCGACTGGGGCGGGCCGCTGCCAGGTCGCGATCGCGCAACCCCTCGCCACTTGGCGCAGCCGGGCCACCTGTCCCGCGCCAGCGCCGCCGAGCGGGGCCTCGATGGCCCCCGAGGCGGCACCACCCCGGAAGGCGCCACGCAGGGATCGATCCCCACGCTTGTGATCGTCGGCATCGGCCACTATGTCTGGCAGCCTGAAACGCGGGCCGAGCCGGTGCTGCGCGTAACGCGACATACAGGCATGACGGCAGCGCCCCGATCCGAAGTCCCATTCAGAGACCGGCTGACGAACGCCGCGTTCCGCGGGCTTCTCGGTCTTGCCCACGCCCTGCCCTACAAGACGCGCGTGCCGGTCGCGGGCTGGATCGTCTCGCACCTCGTCGCGCCGCTGGCAGGATGGCGCAAGCGGATTCGCGACAACCTCGCTTTTGCCCGCCCCGATCTTTCGAAGGCCGAGATCGAGCGTCTGGTCCGCGCGGTGCCCAACAATGTCGGTCGCACGATGATCGAGCTTTATTCCGGCACCGATTTCGTCGACCGGGTGCGCGACCTGCCGCTGAAGGGCCCCGGCGCCGAGGCACTCGAAGCCGCGCACCGCGACGGCCGCCCGGTGATCCTCGCGACCGGGCATTTCGGCAATTACGACGTCGCCCGCGCTGCCCTGATTGCCCGCGGCTACCGGGTGGGCGGCCTCTACCGACCGATGAAGAACTCGCTCTTCAATGCCCATTACGTCGACGCGATCTCCCAGATCGGAACGCCGCTCTTCCCGCGCGGCAAGAAGGGCATGGGGGAAATGGTGCGGTTCCTGAAATCCGGCGGGATGCTCGGGCTCCTGATGGACCAGCACATGCGCCACGGCGTGGCGCTCACTTTCTTCGACCAGACCGCGCTGACCGCGACCTCCGCAGCCGACCTTGCCCTCAAATACGGCGCCGAGGTGATTCCGATCTACGGGGTGCGCCAGCCTGACGGTCTGAGCTTTGAGATCGTCGCCGAGGCGCCGATCCCGCATGGCGACCCCGAAGTCATGACCCAGGCGATCAACGACAGCCTCGAACGGCTGACGCGCCGGCACATGGACCAATGGTTCTGGATCCACCGCCGCTGGAAGTGACGAATGCCCTGAAAACAGTCCAGGGGACTGTCTTCAGCGAGGAGCGGGCGCGCAAACCTGCGAGCCCCCGTGTCCCGGAACCGCCCCAATAGAACCTTGAAGCGGCGAAGCCCCCTAACGCATCATGTAGCGCGCGAAGAGACGGGCGAACCGGCCGCCGGGACGCCCGAGCGGGATGAGGCTTCTGAGCGGCTCCTCGAAAACGCCGCGGGCATGGCTCATCGCCTCGAAGCCCTCGCGCCCGTGATAGGCGCCTATGCCGCTCGCTCCCACGCCTCCGAAGGGCAGGCTGTCAACCGCGTAATGGGTCATCACCCCGTTGACCGTCACGTTGCCGCTGGTCGTCCCGGCAAGGACCTTCGAACGCGCCGCCCCGGCGCCGTAGAAATAGAGAGCCAACGGACGCGGACCGGACGCGACGCCCGCGATCGCCGCGTCGAGATCGGCATAGGTCATGACCGGCAGCAGCGGGCCGAAGATCTCTTCGCGAAGCACCGCCATGTCCTGCGTCGCGCCGAGGATCACCGCCGGCGCCACGGCACGCCCGCCGGGCGCGGCGCCGTCGATCTCGGTCACACGCGCGCCCTTCGCCCGGGCGTCGCCAACCAACGCCGCGAGACGCGCGGCGTGCCGCTCGCTGATGATCGATGCATAGGCTGGCGTCGCTGCGGTCTTCTTTAGGCGCCGGTCCAGTTCGTCGACGAGGCGGGTTACGAACGCATCGGCATCCTCCTCATGTACGAGCACGTAGTCGGGTGCGATGCAGGTCTGCCCGGCATTGGCGATCTTGCCGAAGGCGATGTCGCGCGCCGCCTTGCCGAAATCCGCGTCCCGCCCGAGGATCGCAGGAGACTTTCCGCCAAGCTCCAGCGTCACCGGCACGAGATTTTCCGCCGCCGCCCGCATCACCTTGCGCCCGACCTCGGTCGAGCCGGTAAAGACGAGGTGATCGAAGGGCAGCGCGGCAAAGGCCGCTCCGGTCTCGGCCCCGCCCGTGATCATCGCCACCTCGTCCGGCGCGAAGCAATCGGCGAGCATGCCGGCCATGGCCCGCGCCGATTCGGGGGCGAGTTCCGACGGTTTCACCATTGCCCGGTTACCGGCCGCGAGTGCAGTGGCGAGCGGCAGCAGCGACGTGCCGAAGGGATAGTTCCAGGGTGACATGATCCCCACGACGCCCTTTGGCTGGCGGATGACCCGCGCCCGGCCCGGCCACAGCGTCATCGGCACCGCGCGTCGCTCAGGCCGCATCCATCGGCCCAGGTGACGGCGCATGTGGTTGATCGCCTGCACCACCGGCCCGACATCGAGGATGATCGTCTCTTCGGCACTGCGGCGCCCGAAATCCGCGGCCGCCGCACGGACGAAGTCGTGCCGCCGGGCCCGGATCGCCGCCTTAAGCAGAGCGAGTTGGTGGCGCCGCGCCGCAAGGTCGGGACTGCCGGCCGCTGCGAAGGCGCGCTTCTGATCGCCAAGGATCGCGGCCAGCCGCTCCGCCTCCGGTCCGAGCATTTCCATCACAGCTATCTCCGCCGCACCTTCCTCGGAGGAGCTAGTGACCGGCGGCGCGCGAAGTCAACCGACGGCTTGGAGGGACGTTGCGGAACGATGTCCGTCAGCGCAGTGCACCGGCCGCAAGGATCGGACCCGGCCCCGGCTCCTGAATGATGATCACCACGGGATCGCTGCCCGGTGCGTCGAGGTCGAGCGCCAGATCCGTGGTTCCATCCCAGTCGCCGATCTGGCGCCAGTCGGTGACGATGTTGGAGTAGTCGAACGTCTTGCCCGCATTCTCGCCGCGCCGGATCTCCACCGTCTCAAGGGGTTTGTAGCGCACGATCTGCACGACCGATCCGCGCGGCAGGGGTGCACCCGACCGGGCGGTGACGCGAACATTGGCGCCTGTCCGGCTGAGCGCCATCGTCACAGGAACCGGCTTCGCCGCGAAGCGGCGGATCAGGGCATCGACCTCGGCCGGGCGGACGCCGACGAGATGATCCATGCCCCCGACGATCATCTGCGGCGTATAGACAGTCCGGGCACCGGCGAACCGGGCATAGGCGCGCTGCCGATTGGAATATTT
>JBNKFC010000503.1:0-3633 GCA_050289105.1 Paracoccaceae bacterium
GATGATCGACGGGCGCGGGGCGATCTGGTGGCCCGGCGCCACGGACACCCATGCGCTTTGGGACTATACCCTCGGCCATCAGGTGACCGAGACCTACGACTTCACCCATGCGATAAGGATCGCGGCGCGGGAATTCGCGCCAGACCTTTTCATCGTGACCGGCCCCGGCACCACGCTCGGCGGCGCGGTGGCGCAGTCGCTGATCCTGTCGGATTGGCGTAGCATGGGGTCAAAGCAAGATTTTCAGACACGGCAACAGGAAGGGCCGGTGCTGATCTCCATGGGGATGGACGATCAGCGCGGTACCGTCACCAAGGGAGACTGACATGAGCCACAATGAAATCCTAAAGGCCGCGGGCCTGACCGAAGCGGAAGTAACCGGCGGCACGCTGGCCGTGCATTCGCCCATCGACGGGGCCGAGGTCGCGAAGGTGCGCGAAACCGATCCGGCCGATATGGCGAAGATCATCGCGAAGTCGCAGGCGGCGTTCAAAGCCTGGCGTACCGTGCCCGCCCCGCGCCGGGGCGAACTTGTGCGCCTTCTGGGCGAGGAATTGCGGGCGGCCAAGGACGAACTTGGCGCGGTCGTGACGCTCGAGGCCGGCAAGATCACGTCCGAAGGCCTCGGCGAGGTGCAGGAGATGATCGACATCTGCGACTTCGCGGTCGGGTTGTCGCGCCAGATCTACGGGCTGACGATTGCGTCGGAACGCCCCGGCCACCGGATGATGGAGACCTGGCACCCCTTGGGCCCCTGCGCCGTCATCACCGCCTTCAACTTCCCCGTCGCGGTCTGGTCGTGGAACACCGCGCTCGCGCTCGTCTGCGGCGATCCGGTGATCTGGAAGCCGTCGGAAAAGACGCCCCTGACCGCCATGGCCTCAATGAAGATCATGGAGCGTGCGCTGGCCCGTTTCGGCGATGCGCCCGAAGGGCTTTGTCAGCTCGTCATCGGCGGCCCGGCCATCGGCGAGGCTTTGGTGAATTCGAAGGACGTGCCCATCGTCTCGGCCACCGGTTCGACCCGCATGGGCGGCATCGTCGGGCCGAAGGTCGCGGGGCGCTGGGGGCGGCCGATCCTTGAGCTTGGCGGCAACAACGCGATGATCGTCGCGCCCTCGGCCGATCTCGACATGGCCGTCCGCGCCATCGTCTTTTCCGCCGTCGGCACCGCCGGACAGCGCTGCACCACCTTGCGCCGCCTCATCGCGCATAACTCGATCAAGGACGATCTGGTCGCGAAACTGACCAAGGCCTATGCCTCGCTGCCCATCGGCGATCCGCGCAAGGGGACGACGCTCGTTGGCCCGCTGATCGATCATGCCTCGCGAGACCGGATGCAGGCGGCGCTGGAAAAGGCGAAGTCCGAGGGCGGCACCGTCCATGGCGGCAAGACCGTGACATCGGGCGTGCCGCAGGGCGGGGCCTATGTGGAACCGGCGATTGCCGAAATGCCCGCACAGACCGACACCGTGCGCACCGAGACTTTCGCGCCGATCCTCTATGTCATGGGCTACGAGACGCTGGAGGACGCCATCGCGATCCAGAACGACGTGCCGCAGGGGCTTTCCTCCTGCATCTTCACGCTGAACATGCGCGAGGCCGAGGCGTTCCTCTCCGCCGCCGGCTCCGACTGCGGCATCGCCAACGTCAATATCGGCCCCTCGGGCGCCGAGATCGGCGGCGCCTTCGGCGGCGAGAAGGAGACGGGCGGCGGCCGCGAAAGCGGTTCGGACGCCTGGAAGGGCTACATGCGGCGGCAGACCAACACGATCAACTATTCGGCGCAACTGCCGCTGGCGCAGGGCGTGAAGTTCGACTTCTGAGAGGGCGCATGCGGTCCCGGACTTGATCCGGGACCTCTGCTGAAACACGAGGCCCCGGATCAGGTCCGGGGCTTCTAGTGACATCCGGCACGCTCAAGAAAAAGCTCGGTCTGACCATCGTCTCCGAAAAGGTTGACGGAAGGGCTAGAGTCTACCTCATCGCTTGTCCTTGACCTAGGAAGCGCGTCAAGATCAGATGTGCACCACTCAGTACCCGTGAGAGGGCAAAGTTGGTGCGCGAATTTTCCGACGACGACCTCGTTGAGGTCACTTTACCCAAAGACATACCTGCAAACGCGCTGATTTCGGTCAAGTGGAGCGATGAGGTCTATCTTAAGCTTCCATTTCCTGACCCAATCATCCCCAACCCACAAACTCGGGTGGTTTCAACCGAACCGGCCATCGCTGTGAAAGCCCTCCCCGGAGAAGAGATCCATGCTCGATGGGCCGATAAAGATGGAGGAGCCAACGAAATCCCTCCAGATCCTTCAGACAAGAACTACTACATTAGGTTGAAAGCGTTCAGCGCCACCGTCAACTCCCGTTGGAGAACCTTCCTCGTCGTGGGCGAGAACCAAACCCAAGAAGTTGTCCAGACAATTCCTCCTCCGAAGCGTTGGTGGGAATACTATGGGTTTGACACCAGCCGTCCGATACGTTTTGCGCTAGATTTAGCTATAGGGATACCAAGCCTGATAATCCTTTTGACAGCGCTACTATTTGAGGACTCTTGGGCCGACGTGCCCGCAATGATTATCGTATTGGTTGCTGCGGTAGTCGGAGGAGCAAACCTTATCAGGGAATGGCTTGCAGGACGTCGCCCCCGTCGATCCAAGTAGGACCCTCACCCTATCTGGTCGCCTCGAATAGCCGCCGCAACAGGTTGCTGTGAACTGGCGAAGAAGCTCGGCATAGGCGTTGACCTGGCGAGTGGGCGCCCCTCTTATGTCTCCCAACAAAATGACCGGCCACCCCGGCACTTTTCTGCATTCCCCCACCAAAACCGCCGGAATACCCGAAGAAATCGCCAGCGGCGCGGGCGATTGTGGCGGCGAACCGGCGGCAGGCCGGAGGGTTCAGACAAGAAAAGGAAGCGTGTCATGTCGTTCAACAAGGTTGCCGTTCTCGGCCTCGGAAAGGTCGGCCATCTGGCCGCGGAACTGCTCTCCGAAGCAGGCTTCGCCGTCACAGGCGTCGATGCGCGTGAGGTCTCCGGCTGCCCCTTCCCGACGAAGGCCGCCGACCTGACCGACAAGGACGCGCTGGCGACGATCCTGAAGGATCAGGAGGCGGTTCTGTCCTGCCTGCCCTATCACCTCAATATCGGCGTCTCCACCGTCGCCCATGGGCTCGGGCTCCATTACTTCGACCTGACCGAGGATGTGCCGACGACCCAGCATATCCGGGAACTGGCCAAGACTTCGAAAGGCATCATGGCGCCGCAATGCGGCCTCGCCCCCGGTTTCGTCGGCATCGTCGGCGCGCATCTGGCGGATATGTTCGAGCGTGTCCGCTCCATCCGCCTGCGCGTCGGCGCGCTGCCGCAGAACCCCACCGGGCTTCTCGGTTACGCCTTCAACTGGTCGCCCGAAGGTGTCGTCAACGAATACCTCAACGATTGCGAGGTGATCGAGGAAGGCGTGCACAAGACCGTCTCGGCGATGGAATGGCTGGAGACGATCTATATCGACGGCGTGAAGCTCGAGGCCTTCACCACCTCCGGCGGGCTCGGCACGATGTGCGAGACCTATGCCGACCATATCGAGAACCTCGACTACAAGACCATGCGCTATCCCGGCCATGTGGA
>JBNKFC010000504.1:0-1984 GCA_050289105.1 Paracoccaceae bacterium
GATAGGCGTCGAAATGGGCGCGGTCCGCGAAGGGGTCGCGCCAGCAATCCCATCTCCGCGCCTCGGCGATGCCTGTGAGGAGATCCGCGAGGCCGGGATCAGCGGCGAGCATCGGCGCCAGCGCCTCGGTCACAGGGTGACCGGCCCGTCCCTGCCCCTCGGCCAGTTCTTCGATCGTGTTGATCCACCATTGCAGCCGCATCTCGGCCACCATCGGCTCGGCCGAGGCCCAGGGCGCGCGGGCGATCTCCAGGTTGACGGCATAGAGCGGCCAGAGCTGCGGCCGCACTTCGACGGGCGCCGCCATCGTCGCGGCGAAGCGGTCGGGATCGCCTTCCGCGACAAGGCCGGCGCAGGCCTCAAGGCTCATGCCGGCCGGGCCTTGTCGCGGACGAGCTTCCAGGTGATCGCGTCCAGAAGCGCCTCGAAGCTCGCATCGACGATGTTGGGGCTGACGCCCACGGTCGACCAGCGATGCCCTTCGCTGTCCTCGCTGTCGATGATGACGCGGGTGACGGCCTCGGTGCCACCTTGCGTGATCCGCACCTTGAAATCGACGAGCTTCATGTCGTCGATATTGGCCTGATAGGGTCCGAGATCCTTCGCGAGCGCCTTCGAGAGCGCGTTGACCGGCCCCCGGTCCGCACCGGTCTCGTCCATCGATTCCGACACCGACAGCATCTTCTCGCCGCCGATCTTCACCACGACGACGGCTTCGGAGAGCGTGACCATCCGGTCGTACTTGTTCTTCCGCCTCTCCACCGTCACCCGGTAGCGCTTCACCTCGAAGAAGCGCGGCAAAAGCCCAAGCTCCCGCCGCGCCAGAAGCTCGAACGAGGCCTGCGCGCCGTCATAGGCATAGCCCTGATCCTCGCGGGTCTTGATGACGTCGAGGATGCGGGCAAGGGCTGGGTCCTTCGCGTCGACCTCGATCCCGGCCGCGGCGAGGCGCATCCGCAGGTTCGACTGGCCCGCTTGGTTCGACATCGGGATCACCCGGTCGTTGCCGACAAGCGAGGGGTCGATATGTTCGTAGGTCGTCGGATCCTTCAGGATCGCGCTCGCATGAAGGCCGGCCTTGTGGGCGAAGGCCGAGGCGCCGACATAGGCGGCCGAGCGCAGGGGAACGCGGTTGAGGATGTCGTCGAGTAGGCGCGACGCCTTCGTCATCCCCTTCAGCGCCTCGCGGCTGACGCCGGTCTCGAACCGGCTGGCATAGGGTTCCTTCAGGATCAGCGTCGGGATCAGCGAGGTGAGGTTCGCGTTGCCGCAGCGCTCGCCAAGGCCGTTCAGCGTGCCCTGCACCTGCCGCGCGCCGGCATCGACGGCGGCGAGGCTGGAGGCGACGGCATTGCCGGTGTCGTCATGGGTATGGATGCCGACCTTGTCGCCGGGAATGCCCGCCGCGATAACCTCGGCGGTGATCCGGCCGACCTCGGCGGGCAGAGTGCCGCCATTGGTGTCGCACAGGACGATCCAGCGGGCGCCGGCCCCGAAGGCGGCGTTCAGGCACTCCATCGCGTAGGCAGGGTTGGCCTTATAGCCGTCGAAAAAGTGCTCGGCGTCGAAAAGCGCCTCGCGCCCCTTGGCGACAAGATGGGCGATCGAGGCGCGGATGTTCTCCACGTTCTCGTCAAGCGTGATGCCAAGCGCCGTGGTGACGTGGAAATCGTGAGTCTTGCCGACAAGGCAGACGGCGGGGGTGCCGGCGTTAAGGACGCCTGCCAGAACCTCGTCGTTCTCTGCCGACCGGCCTGACCGCTTGGTCATGCCGAAGGCGGTGAAGGTAGCGCGGGTCTCGGGCCGGGCCTCGAAGAAGTCGCTGTCGGTCGGGTTGGCGCCAGGCCAGCCGCCCTCGATATAGTCGATCCCAAGCGCATCGAGCGCCTCAGCGATCTGGATCTTGTCGGCGACCGAGAACTGCACGCCTTGGGTCTGCTGCCCGTCGCGGAGGGTCGTGTCGTAGACGAAAAGGCGTTCCTTA
>JBNKFC010000505.1:0-23137 GCA_050289105.1 Paracoccaceae bacterium
AAGGTTCAGCGGCAGAAGCACCGCGTGCAGCACCAGAACGGGCCAGAGCCCGACCTGCACCGCGTAGAGGATGAAGAGAAGGTTCGAGGCGATGGCGAAGACGCGCAGCTGCATCGGCCTTCTTGCGTAGAAGGCGAGGACGACAAACGCGCCCGCCGCAACGCCGATCCAATCCGCCCCGTTCAAAATGCCGTCTCCGAAATATGGCGCGGAGCATACGCCTGTCCGGGGTGTCTCTCAAACCTTACGGGCGGCGACTCGGGTCAAAGTCGGGAATACCCGACCTGTCCCGTCAAACGGGGACCGGCGTGACGGGCCGCGCCCGAAGGCGGGCGCCGGGCCTCAGATCATCGCCCAGTCGGTGAAGCGCCAGGTCACGGGCGGGCGCGGGCCGGTCTTGCGGGGCGGGGTGGTCTTCGGGGTGCGGTTGCGGTTCATCGGGTCCTCCTCGGGCCTTCTGGCCCTTCCTCGATCAAACGCGTGATACCTCCGTCCGGTTTCCCCGCTATGTCGCCCGCCGTTTCAATTGTATCCGTACGGCGAGAGTACCCGCCCGGACCGGCAGGTTTGCAGCACCTCGGCCCGCCATCCGTGCAGGGGCCCTTGTAGCTACAGAAAAACTACGCGGAAATGACGCCTGCGGGACGGGGAAGTGACGCGCCCGAACGCAGCCCCTCAGCCCCGGAGGGCCTTGACCCGTGTCATGGCGCCTTTCCCCGCCGCCCCTATTCTGCGTGCGATTTCATGTGAAGGAGAGTCGCGATGACCGATACAAAGCCCAACCCGTCCGAGACCGAAAAGAAGCGCACCTGGACCGAGGAGATCGAAGTCGCCGGGGCGGAACTCGTTGAACGGATAAAGAAAATCGCCGCCGAGGGCCAGGTCCGCCGGGTGCGGATCACCGAGCCGGACGGCGATCTCGTCCTTGAGATCCCGCTGACCATCGGCGCCGTCGCCGGCGGCGCACTGGTCCTCGCGGCCCCGCTTTTGGCCGCGATCGGCGCCCTCGCCGCGCTGGTCACCAAGGTGAAGATCGAAATCACCCGCGACGGCGACGCCAAGGACACCGACAAGAACGCCTGACGGCATCACGGCGGTTTTCTGCCACCGCGATTGCGCGTCCGGCAAGTCTTCGCCAGCCAATCAGCGGACCGGTTGCCTGCCGGAAACACATTCCGTAGTCGGAATGCGTATCCAGACAGGACACTTGCAAAAGGATCCGCAGAATGAAGACTTTGGGATTTTCCTGCCTTCTCGCCTTGCTCGTCAGCGAAGCGGCGATCGCAGGCCACGCCAACCCCTGGGCAACGGACGAAGATACCGTCAACAGCCAATATCACGAACAGAATCTTGCCCAGAGCTTAGAGACGCCCGGTGAGGACGAGATGCTCGGGGTCATGGTGAGGGACGCCCATGGCAAACTAGATGCCGAGAGTGCGGCCAAGGGCGGCGGCGACAAGAGCGGCGGCAAGAAGCGCTGACGGGACGCGCGTCCGACACGCAGTCAGGTCCGCGTCCTTGGCGGGGTAAGCCGTATCGGTCGGGCCTTCCGGATTTCCCTACCTGCGCCCAGCGACAGGCATGATATTCTGTCCCTATTGATGGAAGGCATTTCAGCAGGGACCGATTTCGACGTGGCAGCTGGGGTCCCGAACGCAGTCGGCGATCCTGGTCTGCCGCACATTTCCTCACGACTCCGCCAGACCATTGAAACACCTCTGGCTCTGTCGGCCCCGGCTCCCATGTCATTTCCAACGGAAGGAGAGAGCCATGAACCGACCGCCCCCACCAGCCCCGAAACCGCGTCCCGGAGACCAGAGACCGCGGCCCCCCCGAGTGGCCTACAAATTCACCGACTGGGCGATGATCTAGCCTCTCGTCAGAGGCCGAAACCTGCCGCCGTGTCGGTTTTCACCGCCGGTGCATTCCATGCGAGTTCAGGCTTCTGGCACGACCCTGGGGCGCCCGTCATCGTCAATGGCGACAAAGGTGAAGACCGCCTCGGTCACCTTCTCGCGTGCGCCGAGCCGCCCCCGGAGGACCCAGGCTTCGATCTCGAGCGCCAATGATGTCCGACCGACCCGCGCGATCTTGACGTAGATGCAGAGGACATCGCCGACCTTCACCGGCCGGATGAACTTCATCGCGTCGACGGCAACCGTGGCCACACGTCCCTTCGCCCGCGCGCCCGCAACGATGCCGCCGGCGATGTCCATCTGGCTCAGCACCCATCCGCCGAAGATGTCGCCGTTGACGTTGACATCCCGTGGCATGGCGAGCGTGCGGAGCGTCAGCTCGCCTTCCGGTCCCGTTTCCGTCATCCCGTCCCCCGCGCCGATCTGGCCTGAGGGTATCCCCGCCCGCAGGAGCCGTCAAAGCCCGCATGAAAGCCACGGAGATCAGGTTTAGAAGAGATCAAAGATCGCTCTACATCAGAGGAACGACGAGTCTTTCACGCAGGAGATCGGGGGGCGAATCCGCGCCCTCACACTCTCCGGACCCGGCTCCGGTAGCGAACAATCCGCCAAGCTTCGAGCGCAATCAGTGGGCCGGTATAGAGGAAGATCGTCGTCCAGCC
This sequence comes from Paracoccaceae bacterium, assembly GCA_050289105.1. Classification (GTDB taxonomy): domain Bacteria; phylum Pseudomonadota; class Alphaproteobacteria; order Rhodobacterales; family Rhodobacteraceae; genus Albidovulum. Next base: position 2,579 of record JBNKFC010000505.1, read on the forward strand.
CTTTTCGTCCGTCATCAACCAGTGAACGAGGGTCAGCACTGCCATCGGGTAGATCCAGCGTTGGATCATCTTCCACCGCGGCCCGAGCGTCCGCACCGCACGGTCGTAGGAGGTTGCCGCAAGGACGACCATGATCGCCATCGCAAGCCAGCCAACCAGGATCTCAACCCGGACGAAGGATCGGAGCAGCGCGCCAAGATTTGCGTTCATCAGCCAGAAGACGAGGTGAAGGAAGGCGTAGCCGAAGCTCGCCACCCCGAAATACCGGCGCCGCTTCTTCAGCCAAGGCAACGGCCCGAAAAGAAGCTGAAGCGGGGTGACCGCCATCGTCAGGATCAGGAACCAGCAGGACAGGATGCCCGTCCAGGGAACAAAGGCGACCTTGCCGTGCAGCACGAAACGTTCCGCCAGGAACCACACCGCCGGGAGTGCCAGCAAGGCCCAGAGTCCATAGATACTGTCCGTCAGCCGCCGCACGACCACCCCTCGTCTGCTTAAAGCCGGCCTATTCCGCGGCGAGTGCCGCCTTCATCGACGCCGTCGGCTTCTTCACTTCGAATTCCTCGTGATAGGACCGCTCCACGTTCACGGTCCAGACATCATGCTGCTCGCCAAGGATATTGCGCGCGGCCAGCATCGCCGAGAGCATCGAGTGATCCTGGTTGTTGTAGCGATGGAGCCCGTTGCGGCCGACGGTCTGGAAGTTCTCCAGGCTCAGGAGCCACTCCTCCAGGACATCGAGCGCGGCGCGGTATTCGCCGTCATAGACCGGGTAGGCCTTCGGCTGGCGGATGATCGCGGCGCCGATGACGTCGGTGGCCTTGGCGAGGCCGAGCTGTTCCAGCTCCTGCGACGCAAGCTCACGCAGTTCCTCGTCCGTCATGTTCCAAAGGCCGTCGCCCTGCTGGCAGAAATACTCCATGCCGATCGAGGCGGTATTCTGATCGGGCAGCATCTCCTTCGACCAGGCGCGGAAGTTCTGGATGCGGCCGACCTTCACCTTCGGCGAATGGATATAGATCCAGTTGTCCCGGAACGGGTCTGCATGGTCGAGAACCAGCGTCACGATCAGGAAGTCGCGGTATTTCAGCCTGTTCGCCGCCTCCACCACTTCCGGCGGCGGCGGCGGATCGAAGGCGTGGATCAGGTCGCGCAGCGCCATCGAGTTGACGAAATGCTCGCCCTCGACCCGCTCCATGACCGGCGCACGCCCGTCCTCGTGCCAGTGCTTGACGTCTATGGAGGTCACGCGGTTGCCCTTGCGGTTCACCTTCACGACCTCGGAGCGCAGGTGCACCTCGCCGCCCTGCTCTTCGATGATCTCCTGCGTGCGTTCCCACATCATGCCGGGGCCGAGGCGCGGATACTGGAACTCCTCGATCAGGCTCGTCGTGTCGTTCGCGCCCGAGATCGCATTCCAGACCGCCTTGAAGAGCGACAGGTTCTTGATCCGCTGGGCCGCCCAATCGGCGCGGATGTCCTTCGGGTTGATGCCCCAGACCTTCTGCGTGTAGCTGCGGAAGAAGTGCATGTAGAGCCGGCCGCCGAAGCGGTTGATCACCCATTCCTCAAAGCTCTCTTCCTTGCGGAAGGGGCGGACCTGCCACTTGAAGTAGCTGAGCAGGATGCGCATCGACTCGTAAGGGCCGATATTGGTGAGCGCGTTGAAGAGCTTGAGCGGGTAGTCGAAGAACTTCTCGCGGTAGTAGATCCGGCTGAGACGCGGGACGGTGATGAAATCATCCTTCAGCACCTCGTGCCACATCTCCTCGACTTCCTTCACCTTCGTGAAGAAGCGGTGCCCGCCGATGTCGAAGCGGTAGCCGTTGTTCGACTCGGTCCGCGAGATGCCGCCGACCATGTTCGACGCCTCGTAGACCTTCGGCTTGTGGTCGCTGCTCCGCTTCTGCAACTCGTAAGCCGCAGTCAGACCGGCCGGGCCGCCGCCGATCACGACGACGGGACAAGGGTTATCCTGCTGCATTCTAGCCACCACCGTTCCCAATAAATATCAGTTATAGAAATCCACCCTTCGTCCTCAATATACATTGGGACAGTGGGGGCACAAAACCATCTTCACCAAAACACTCGACACAAGTGTGACATCCGGAACCAATCCTACAAGTTGCTACCTCTTCGTTGACGCAGAGCCGGATTTTCCGGCGAAGGCTTCGACGCTAATCAACTTAGGGTTGAAAAGGCGTTGGCCGATCACAAACCAAACCCATAGCATCCGAATCGCTCCCTATTCCATTCAGGCTTAATAAAACGTCGCCCGATCAAATCCAGTTCCGGCACGGCACACACCCGCCGGATCGCCTGTCGTCATATCTTCACCAGCCGTGCCGGCCGCTCTGTCGTTTCGAATGCGGCAAACACGTTGCGCGTGTCGAGGACAAGCCGCGCCGCCCGCGCTACGAGCGCATAATCGACGCCCGTGTGGTCCGTCGCCACCAACACCGCGTCGTAACCCGCCACGGCCTCCTCGGTCAGATCGACGGATCGGCGCCCGGACAGCGCCGGATGGTCGCGGGTCACCGGCATGACCGGGAAATATGGATCGTGATAGTCGCAGTCGGCGCCCATCGCCTCCAGCCGCTTCAGGATCGCAAGCGCCGGGCTTTCTCGGGTATCCTCGACGTTCTTCTTGTAGGCCACGCCGAGGATCAGCACCCGCGCACCCTTCACCGCCACGCCACCGTGCTTCGACAGTTCGACAGCCACGCGGCCCGCGATCATGTCCGGGGCGCCTTCATTGTTGGCCCGCGCCAGATCAACGATCGGCATGGCCGAACCGACATCCTTCGCCCGCCAGGATAGATAGACAGGCGACACCGGAATGCAGTCGCCGCCGATCCCCGGCCCGGGGTAAAACGCCATATATCCGAAGGGTTTGGTGGATGCGGCCTTGACGACTTCCCAGACATCGACGCCCATCGCCTCCATGGCGACCTTCATCTCGTTCACGAGCGCGATATTGACCGTGCGGAAGCTGTTCTCGGCCAGCTTCACCGCTTCGGCAGTGGCCAGGGAACTGACCGGAACCGTCCGGGTCACGATGTGCGAATAGAACTGGTCGATCAACTCTCGCGAGCGGGTGTCGTCGGCGCCGACCACCTTCGGGATCGACTGGGTGGAGAACTTCTCGTTCCCCGGATCCTCGCGCTCGGGCGAGAAGGCTAGGAAGAAGTCCTCGCCGGCGCGGAGCCCCTTGCGTTCGAGGATCGGCTTGACCACGGTCGCGGTCGCACCCGGCCAGACCGTGCTTTCCAGAACCACGAGTTGCCCCGGCCGCAACCATTCGGCGATCCCTTCCGCCGCGCGGATCACGTAACTCAGATCGGGATCGCGCCCGGACGACAGCGGCGTCGGCACGCAGATGAGGATCACGTCAAGCTCGGCCAGCACCGCGAAATCATGCGTTGCGGCGAACTTGCCGCCGGCGACGGCCGTGCGAATGCGGTCCTCCGGGAAGTAGGAGATCACACGTTCGCCCGCATTGATCGCCGCGACCCGCGATTCGTTCAGATCGAGGCCCGTCGTCGGAAAACCGGCCTCGCTGATCGTCAGGGCGAGCGGAAGGCCGACATAACCAAGCCCGACCGTCGCAATACGCGCCTCGCGCCGGGCAATGCGGTCCTTCAACGACGAATAGAGAGAAAAGGCGTTGGTCATAATCAACCCTGTCGTAATGTGCCCGAAGACGGGCTCGAATAACACAACCCCCTCCTAAGTTGCACATATCCAAATAGCCAATCAAACATCGGGCGAACAGTCTGGAATGTTGTACCCCTGACGCGAACAATTGCGTGAATGCAGCAGGTTTGACGCGGAATGCTCATTGCCACGGCAGATTTCGGAGCGGGGCGCAGGACAGGCATGGCACGGATTCGGTCAGTCAAGGGAATCGCCCCGCAGCCGTTCGCACCCTGTCGTTCGCGCAGCGGGGCTACCGGCATCCGCCGAGGCATACTGTTTCCCAACCCGCCAACAGTCACGACATCCTCATGGTCGCCGCCGATACCGCGTGTTACGATCCTGCTGAGCATTAAGCGTCCGATTTCGCGTGAGGTGATATGAAGATCCTGATTACGGGCGGCGCCGGTTTCATCGGCTCGCATCTTTCCGAACGCCTGATTGCAGAAGGCCATTCCGTCACCGCGCTTGATGATTTCTCTACCGGTCGTCGTGAGAATCTTGCCGCGCTTTCTGGCCACAACCGCTTCCGTCTTGTCGAGGGCACCATCCTCGATCCCGAACTCGTCCAGAGCCTGACCGACGAGGCCGAGGTGATCTTTCACCTCGCCGCCGCAGTCGGCGTGAAACTGATCATGGACGAACCGTCGCGCTCCATTTTGACGAATATCAACGGGACGGAGAATGTCCTGAAGGCGGCGCTCAAGGACAAGAAGCTGACCTTCGTCGCCTCCACATCCGAAGTCTATGGCAAAGCAACGAAATTCCCGTTCAGCGAAGATGACGATCTGACGATCGGCGCGACGAAAAACCTCCGCTGGTCCTATGCCTGCGCCAAGACGCTCGACGAGTTCCTGACCCTGGCTTACGTGCGCGAAGCCCAGCTTCCGGCCGTCGTGCTGCGGTTTTTCAACACCACCGGACCGCGTCAGACCGGGCGCTATGGCATGGTGCTGCCGAATTTCGTCCAGTCCGCGCTCGAAGGCCGGCCGCTCATGGTCCACGGCACCGGCGAACAGTCGCGCTGCTTCGGCCACGTGGCCGACGTCGTGGAGGCGCTGGTGCGCCTGATGGCCACACCGGCCGCGCAAGGCCAGGTCTTCAACGTCGCCAACGATCAGGAAGTGACGATCCGCCAGCTGGCCGAGCAGGTGATCGCCGCGACCGGATCGCGCTCCGAAATCAAGCTCATCCCCTATAGCGATGTCTATCCGGTCGGTTTCGAGGACATGGCGCGGCGCCTGCCGGACGTCTCCAAGCTCGAACGCACGATCGGCTTCCGCCCGCGTCGCGGGCTGTCCGAGATCATCGCCGACATCGTCGCCGAAAAACGCTCAACCATGGCGGCCTGACCGGCACGATGCGACAGGACCCGCGCACCGATTATCTCTGGCTCGCCGCGATCCTCGCGCTGGCCGCGGCCTTGCGCATCTGGGGTCTCAACGCGCCGATGTGGCATGACGAGATCCAGACTCTCCTCACCCATGTGAACCTCGGCTGGGGCGAGATGGTTCAAAGCTATTCGATGAACCATCACTACCTGCACAATATCGCGGCCAAGGCGTCGATGACGCTCTTCGGCGATGCGCCCTGGGCGGTCAGGCTGCCGGCGATGCTCTTCGGACTCGGTTCGCTCGCTGCGATGTGGTTTCTCGCTCGCGACATCGCAGGCACCGTCCTGGCCCATGTCACGACGCTGTTGCTGGCGCTGTCCTATCACGAGATCTGGTTTTCGCAGAACGCACGCGGCTACACCGGACTCGCGCTGTTCTCGACGCTCGGGATGCTGCTTTTCCTCCGCGGCATCAAGACGCCGACACGCGGAACCTGGCTTCTCTACGGGCTCTGTCTCGCTGCGGCCGTCTTCACCCATCTCACGGGCGCTTTTTTCTTCATGGCGCAAGGGCTTATCTGGCTTGGCCTTGTCGCCTCCCGCGCCGTTCGCGGAATGCTTGACGGCCCAACGCTGCGCCTGCCGTTCATGGGCTTTCTCGTCGGCGGGCTTGTCGCCGCGCTGGTCTACCTGCCGATCCTGCCGAGCCTTCTGCACACCGTCTCGACCGTGTCCGAAAGCTCCGCCACCGACGTGATGCAGGAATATCAGAACCCGCTCTGGACCGCGTTCGAGGCGATCCGCACCGGGATCGGCCAAGCTGGCCCGCTGGTGGCGCTGGTCGGCGCGGCGGTGCTGGCCTTGTCGGTTCTCGGCGCCATCGCCCTTCACCGCGATGCGCCGCTTTTCGCTGCCACGACCTTTCTGCATATCGGCCTGACCGCCGGTCTCCTGATGGCGGTCGGAATGCGCATCTGGCCGCGCTTCTTCTTCGTCGACATCGGCTTCCTGATGCTCCTGATCGTCGCGGGGGTGCGGCTTTCTTGCGCGGTCATCGCGCATTTTGCGGGTGGAGAGCGTGTGTCGCGCGGGCTTTTCGCGGTGGCCGTCGTCGCCATGGTCGCGATCTCTGCCTATCTCGCCAAACGCAACTACGACTTCCCCAAGCAGGACCTCGCCGGCGCCTACGCCTTCACCGAAAGCCAACGCAAACCCGGCGACAGGGTCTATGCGGTCGGATATTCGGAACAGGATTTCCGCGGCTACTACAATGCCGACTGGCAGGCGATCTACACCAATGACGAATACCTCGCCGCCTTGGCCGAACCCGGCCCGGTGATCCTTGTCGTCGGCTTTCCGGGCCGCAATTTCCGTGATGTGCCGCAAATGGCAATCGATGCCGGGGCGGATGGCGCGACCGACATTTGCGCCCCCGACCGCCCGGCCACCGTCCTCGTCACGCTGCGCTGCTTCGGCGGCACGCTGGGCGACGGCAACGTGATCGTCTTCCGCCGTGACTGAGCACCCCGACATCGTCATCGGTTCGGGCCCAGCCGGGGTATCCGCGGCGACCGCGCTTCTCAAGCGCGGGAGACAGGTCCTAATGCTCGATGGCGGCAAGGTGCTGGAAGCCGCTGCCGAGGCGCGCCGCGCGGCGCTGACGGCCACCGATCCCGCCAGTTGGGGCGCGGCCGAGCGTGACGCCTGGATGGCGCCGCAATACGCGACGCCCCCGGGGCAAGTGCGCCGCTTCGGCTCGGATTTCGCGATGGAGCCGGGCGCCGCGACCTTCATCGACTTGCCCGGCTGGATGGCGCTCCGTGCCTCGCGGGCGGCGGGTGGGTTGTCCAACCTCTGGGGTTCGGCCGTGCTGCCCTACCGCCAGGAGGACATGTTCGGCTGGCCGATCAGCTCCGCCGATCTGGCCCCGCACTACCGGGCGGTGGCGGAGTTCCTTCCGGTCGCCGGTCGCAGCGACGATCTCGACGACGTTCTGCCGATCTTCCCGGCCACCGGCCGGGCGGGCATCCCGCCGACCGTGCAGGCCGAGGCGCTGCTTGGCCGGCTTGGCCGGGCGCGCGAGGCGCTTGCAGCTCAAGGAGTACGCTTCGGCGCGGCTCGGCAGGCAGTGGACGCGTCCTGCCGCCGCTGCGGGCTGTGCCTGCACGGCTGCCCATTCGGCCTCATCTGGTCGGCGAAGGACCGGCTCGCGGAACTTAGGGTCGACCCGAATTTCAGCTACCGCCCCGGCGCGTCCGTGATGCGGTTCGAGGAAACCGCAGACGGGATCACGCTTCACCTCGAAGACGGTGGCGAAGTCACCGGCGCCCGCGCGTTCCTCGGCGCCGGCGTCCTGGAAACCGCGCGGATCCTCCTCGCTTCGATGCCCGGCATAGGCGAGCTTGTGCTGAAAGACAGCCAGCACGCCTTCCTGCCGATGATCCAGCGCTGGCGCAACCGGACCCGCCCGGACCGCGGCGCCTTCCACACCTTGCCGCAGATCTTCGTCGAACTCGACGCGCCCGAGGTCTCGCCCCATCTTGTCCATTCCCAGCTTTACAGCTGGAACGAACACTACGCCCGCGACCTGATCGCGAACTACGGCTCAAAGCTGCCGTTCTCGGCACCGGCTTTCACGGCGCTCGCCCGCCGTCTCATCGTCGCGCAGATCTTCCTGCATTCTGACCATTCGCACCGGATCGGCCTCAGCCTTGGCCGCGACGGCCGGCTTCTGCCCCGGCTCGAGCCGAATGCCGAGATGGAAAAGGTCCTCAAGGCGGCAACGTCGCGGATGGGCAAGGCGATGGGCAAGGCCGGCCTCTTCGCACTGACCTTCGCGAGCCGCCCCGGCGCGCCGGGCTCCAGCTTCCATGTCGGGGGGTCAGTGCCGATGCGCGACACGCCGAAAGCCGGTGAGTCCGATCCGCTCGGGCGCCCGCTCGGCCTGTCGCGCCTTCACGTCATCGACGCGTCGAGCCTGACGGCGATCCCGGCAACGACGATCACCTTTTCGGTCATGGCCAATGCACACCGCATAGCGACCCTCGCCTCGTAAGGGCGACATAAATGCTGCACGCGCTGGATTCCGGCCGCAAAGCCCGTCAGGCGGACCGTTCCGCGCCAATCTCGAACGCGCCGGCTTCCAGCGCCGCCGCGAGGGCACGGTCGCCCTTGCGTTGCGCCGCCCGCGCAAGGGCCGCCCCGAAGGCCGCGAGCACCTTGTCCTCGCGCCAGATCCCTCCAAACGCCGCCCGCGCCGCCTGCGATTGCCGCTCCCGTCGCATCGGGTCGGCCTGAAGGCCCCGCATCGCGGCGACGAGTTCGTCTTCGGTCTCGAAAAGGGCACCGCCACCCGATGTCTCGACGATTTCTGGGAAAGGTCCGAGGCGACGGGCGATGACGGGCGTGCCGAGCCGAAAGCTTTCGATCAGGATTATGCCGAAGGTCTCGTAGCAGACCGAGGGCACGATCAGCGCCTGGGCGCCGCGGTAATAGGCATCGAGCTCCTCAGGGCTCTTGCGGCCAAGGAACTTGATATTCGGCTTGCCCGCCGCCAGCCGCTTCAACTCGCCGGCATAGTCGCCATCGCCGAGGATCAGGAGATCCGCATCGGGATAGCGGTCCATCGCCGGAAAGACGTCCTGAAGGCCCTTGATCTTCTCCAGCCGCCCCACGAACAGGAAATAGGGGCGCGGGTGGCCCCCATAGGGCTCTGCCAGTTGCGGCAGATCCGGCAGGAAGTAGGGCAGCACCTCCATCTCCTGCCGCAGGCCGAACTCCCGATGTTTCGCCCGGCTGAACTCGCTTTTCGCGACGATCAGGTCCATGTGGCCGAGCGCCCGGTCGAGCATCCCCGTGTGCCGCCAGAGCTGTGGCGGGCGCTTGTAGCTCAGCTGGCACTTGAGGCAGTGCCGCTCGTCGCACAGCTCCCGCCCGTAACGCCACAGCACATGGGTCGGGCAGACGAGCCAGTGCTCATGCGCCTCATAGACCTTGAGCGCGTCGCCAATCGGAAGAAGTCCCGGACCGCCGATGAGCGAGGTGTTGTTGTACCAGAGGATGTCCGGCTTCCGCTCCGCGATGATCTCGCGGATGTGGGCGGCGTGGGCGACAGGCCGGCCGAGCTGCTGCGTCATCAGGTTTGACAAGAGCCCGTGCTTCGCGCGCAGCCCGATGCGGCGCACGCCGTCGGCTGGCCCCTCCTTCTGCACCTTGCCGCCGAGGATCAGGTAGCTGTCCTCGTCATGCACCACGGTCACGTCATGCCCCCGCGCCGCCAGCGCGCGCGCCATCCGCTGGACACCGATCGCGTCGCCGCCGAAGGAATAGGGCGGGTAGAACGTGGTGAACATGACGATACGGAGCGATTTCACGCAGCGCCCCCTTCATCCGCTGGCGCCTGCCCCGGGCGCGCGTAGGACAGCAACAGACCGATACGGTCGCGCATCAAGAGAAGCGTGAGTGCAGCAAAGACCGCGATGCCGGTCAGAATGCTCACCACGACATTCACGACAAGCGGCGCCTCTGCCAATCCGTATTGAACGGACAGAACCGCCGCAGCCATCGCCGCGGCCGCCAGCCCCGGCACGATGTTGCAGGTGATGAGCGGTGCGATGGCCATCTGGCCAAGCCGCGCCACAAGCCGGTAGCGGAAGATCCACAAGATGTAATGCGCCGCGACGAAGGCGGCGGTGATCGCGACCAGTCCCCAACGCGACGCGATCAGGATCATCGCCGCGCCAAGGATGACATTGCCCCAGGTGAGAACCGTGATCTCGCCCGCCTTGCCGGCCGCGAGACAAAAGCTCTGCTGCACCATGGCGATGGAGAAATAGAGGCCGAGGAAGGCGAGGACTGACAGGACCGGCGCCGCCCCCAGCCATTCCGTCCCGAAGACGAGGCGCAGAACCGGCTCGGCCACCACGGCGAGGCCGACGAAGAACGGAAACGCCGCGACGCCGGTCAGACGCGCGATATCCAGAAGGAGGTCGCCCGCGCGCCCGCCTTCCCGCGTCACCGCCGCGAAGGCAGGTTGCGACACCATGCGAAGCGGTGTGGAGATGAGGAAGGTCAGCGTCTCCACCAGGCGCCACGACACCGAATAGAGACCGGTCGCCAAGGGCCCGAGCGTCGCCCCGATGATCAGCGTCGGCAACTGTGCCGCCGCCAGTTCCGCCGCGCGAAGCCCCAGCACCTGTGCCCCAAAGGCGCCCGCCTTCTTCATGTGCGCGCCCGTTGTCGCCAAGCCGGGCCGCCACTCGACCGCTGTCCAGGCCATGACGACGTTCGTGGCAATCATCGCGATCCACTGGCCGACAAAGCTCCACACGCCCCAACCCGTCAACGCCATGCCGATCCCGACCGTCCCTCCGACGATCACCCCGGCGATGGCGCGAAGCGACAGGACGCGGAAGTTGAACTCACGCCTGAGGATCGCCACCGGCACGGCCGTGAAGGCGATCATCAGCACCGTGACGGACAACCCGCGGATCAGCCCCGCGACCTCGGCATGGCCGTAGAGCACCGAGATGGGTCCAGACAGCGCCCAAAGAAGAACCGCGAGCGCCAGGCCAAGTCCGGCTGTAAGCCAGAAGGTGGCATTGTAATCCTCGGTCCGCGGATCATGCGCCGCGATCAGGTATTCCGACACGCTTTCGCGGACCAATGCTTCGGCCAGAACGATGAAGACGGCAGCCATCGAGAGGAGACCGTAAAGCTCCGGCCCGAGGATCTTGGCCATCGTGACGAAGACCACGAAGTTGATCGCCTGCTCGGTCCAGCCTCCGGCCAGCATCCAGGCCACGCCCTTGATGAACTTGTTCCCGATGCTCATCGGCCCCGCCCCCGCATCAGATCCCCTTCCACGGCTTCATCGCCATGGATTTGAGCGCACGGAGACCCTTTCGCGCTGCGAGATAGGCGCCGCCCCGTCCCGCCAGATGCGCCCGCCAGCGGGCGGGATCGGTGAAATAGAACATCTCCAGCCGGGGAAGTTCGTAGGGGTCGGACCCCAACTCTGCCTGCCCGAGACTTGTTCCGACCGAGGAATGATAGTTCTCCTCGATCCGTGCGCGAACGGCTGGTCCGGCGATGCCGTAGGGCGGCGCGAAGTGACGCACGGGTCGGTCGAGCCGGTGCTCGATCTCACCGCGCGACCGCACGAGTTCCGCTTCAATCGCATCTTCGGGAAGCGCGTCGAGGTTCGGGTGGCTGACCGTATGGCTGCCGAACTCCACGCCCTCGCGCGCGAGCGCCCGGATCGTGCCCCAGCCCATCAGCGGACGTGGCGGTTCCGCGATCCCGCGCCAGCCTTCGGCACGGCCGACATAGGAGGTCGGCAGATAGACGATCGGCCGGAACCGGTGCTTGGCCATCACCGGCCAGGCGGTATCGGCGAAATCCTGAAAACCGTCGTCGAAGGTGAGGATCAGCGAATGCGGGGCAAGTTGCGCCTTTCCCTCGCGCGCGGCGAGAAAGTCGTCAAGCGAGATCACCGGCAGGCCGGCCTCGGCGACCGCCGCCATCTGCTCGGCAAAGACTGCCGGGGCGATCGCCGTCGCGCCGCCGCGCTTCGAGATCGAGTGATACATCAGGATATCGACGACGGGTCCGGTCAAACCTCAGTCCTCGACCCGGTGGCTTTCGAACTCGTGCCGATGTGCGGCCCAAGCCGTCCGGTCGATCCCGCCATCGGCGGTCAGGCTGTCGGCGGCCGCATAGGCCATGGCGAAGGCATGATGGGTATTGTCATGGGCAAACAGACCCTGCCGGCCAAAGCTCAGGAACCCGTCGAGGCCGAGAAGCCAGTTGTCCACCGTTTCGAAGTGGCGCTGATAGTCGAGGTCGTAGACCGGGTAGGCATGAGCGATGCGCCGCGTCTCGCAGCGCAGGACCGGCATTGTCACCGGCAGGCCAAGATTGCCGAGCCACTCGCAATACTGCTTGCCCAACTCCTCGTCCGACATGTCCCACCACTTTTCGCCCGGATCGCAGGGCAGTTCCGCGCAAAGGATCGTGCGCCCCTTCGGCTCGGTCGCGGAATTGTAGTTTTTCGGCTCCGACATCCGGCTGATCGGGATCGACAGCTCGGGGAAGTAATGCGCGTCGTATTCGGTGAACTGGTCGGCTTCGAGGATGAGGTAGACCAGGATCATGCCGCGGAACCGGATCGCCTCTGCCGCCATCACCACCTCGGGCGGGGGTGGCGGGTCCATCAGCCGCACGACCGTGGTCAGCGGGATGGTCGAGAACACCTGATCGGCCTCGTGCCGGACCTCCTTGTCGCCGTCACGGGTAACGACAGCGGTGACGCGGGACTTGTCACGCTCGATCCGGACGATGTCGGCGCCAAAACCGAACCTGGCCCCCTGCCCTTGGGCCGCCGTCACCATCGCCCGGGAGATCTGACCAAACCCCTCCTTCGGATAGTAGAACCGGCCCGTCGTTTCGCCCCGCATCCCCGGCAGCATCTTCATCATCTTGCCAAGGATCTTGCCGATGGAACTGCCCGAGACGCGCCTCTCCGCCAGCATCACCGCCAGCTTGTCGGGATCGAGCCCCCAGAGCTTTTTCACGTAGGGAAAGTAGAAGTTCTCGGAAATCGTCGGGCCGAGCCCGTCGTAGAGAACCGAGGAAAAGCTCTTCGGCCCCTGCGATTTCTTGCGGAATTTCTTCAGGATCATGTCGCCGATAAGCGATGCCGCGAAGGCCGGCGGCAGGCGCAAAATCGCATCCTGCAGCTTCAGCGGGAAGTGGATCCAGCGCCCGCCCAGCCGGATGCGGCCATGGCGCGGCTGCAAGAGCAGATCGTCGCCGAGAAGCGCCTTCACATCCGCCAGCACCTTGGGATCGGCGACCGGGTGGAAGCGGTGGGAGCCGTAGTCGCACCAGATGCCGTCGATCTGGAACGAGGTCGAATTTCCGCCCGCGACCTTGGCGCGCTCCAGCACATTGACCTCGGCCTTGCCCTTGGTCAGCGCATAGGCTGCGGCGATCCCGGCCGGGCCCGCGCCGAGCACAGTGATCCGCGGCAGGGCGCCGGCTTTTTTCCCGGCCTGTGCCGTCATTCAGAAATCTCCGTGATCTGCGCGGGCGCGCGCACCCCGAACCCACTGCCCGAGGCGACAAGGATCAGGGCACCGAGCGCACCGGCGAGGTAAAGAATGCCCTGCCAGGCGAGGCCAGAGGCCACGACCTCGGGTGCGGACGCGCCAAAGGGCACCAGAAGGGCGGCAAGAGAGCTTTCCCGGACCCCGAGCCCGCCGAGCGAAAGTGGCAGCGTTGCGATGATCTTGGCCAGCGGCCAGGCAAAGAACCACGCCGCCACGGCAACATGAACGCCCACCGGCTCGGCCAGCCGGATCGAGAGGTAGATGAGCACCGCCTGCACCGCCGCCGACAGCGCCAGCGTGAAAAGAAGCAGCCCCGGCCGGCGGGAGAGCGCGGCGAAGGCGTCGGCAACGCGGAACGCCAGATCGCGGGCGGGCAGACCCGGCCAGCGTGTCCAGACCGCGCGGGCGATGCGTGGAAACACGAACAGCCCGGCGATGGCAACGGCAAAGACGATCCCGGCGATGGACACTGCAAGCGCCACGCTCGCCCCGCCGCCTTGCAGCAGCAGGAGCCCAGTCAGCGTCAGGCAGGCAAGCCCGACGAGATCGATCAGCCGGTCGCCGATCGCAGCGGCCGCGACCTTGGGCCCGTCCTTAAGGCTGACATGCGCGACGGCGGCGCGCACCGCATCGCCACCGGCGGCGCCCGGCAGGCAGAGGTTGGCGGCCAGCCCCGCGAAATGCGCCCTGAGCGCCGTGGGCAACGGGATCGCGCGATCCATCAGCAGCCACCATTTCGACGCGGTGGCGACGTGGCAGAGCAAAAACGCCAGAAGAATGGAGAGGAAGAGCGGTAAACTCAGGCGCGAAAAGCCTTCGAAAATCGCTTCTTTCGGCAGGAACCAGAAGATCAGCGACAGCGCCACCGCCGACCCGCCCGCGCGGATCGCCCATTTGCGCATCGCCTTTCCGCTGACCGCCACGTCAGGGCCTCAGATGCAGGCGCGAGATCATGTCTGCGATCAGGCCCAGCGACCAGATGATGAGCGCGGACAGGAAGGCGAAGATCGTGGTTTCCGACAGGTTGTCCATCCAGATATCATAGCAGAACTTCAACGCGCCCACGCCCATGAGCACGAGCCCCAAGGGGATGAAGACCCTCAGCGGATTGAACAGCACCGTCATGCGCAGGACGAGGATGATGAAGTTGAGGAAATCGACCGGCCGGATCTTCGACTTGCCCACCCGCTTGCCGTATTCGATCGGTGTATACATCATCCGCTTGCCGTTACAGCTCATGCAAAGAGTGATCGTCGTCGTGAAGGAAAACTTCTGCGGCAAGAGCGGGATGAAGGGCACCAGTTCCGACTTGCGGAAGACGCGGAGACCGGAGTTGAGGTCGTTGAGCTTCCGCTCGGCCAGGAACGAGGCGAAGGTATTGAGCACCCATTTCGCCGGGCGCCGGATCAAGGGCACGTTCTTCATCGCCGCTCCGCGATCGCCCACGACCATGTCCTGATCGCGGCACATCGCCAGCATTTCGGGCAGGTAGTGCGGCGGGTAGGTGCCGTCGGCGTCGATGATCGCGACATATTCGTGCTGCGACCGCTTGATCCCGCGCTTCAGCGAGGCGCCGTAGCCGGTATTCACCTGGTTGCCATCGACGATGGCGCCGGCCGCGCGGGCTTCCGCCAGGGTATTGTCCTCGGAGCCGTCGTCGACGACGATGATCTCGTACGGAATGCCAAGGGGTTCGAGCGCCGCGCGCACCTCTTCAACGGTCGCGCGCACTGCCCCTTCCTCGTTGTAGGCCGGAATCACAACGCTCAGCGACATCCCCTCGACATCCGAGCGGACCGCGTTCAGTTCGACCTTCCCAGCCAGCGTATCATCCATCTCACTTCTTCCCTTCACCGCACCCATTGGTTTCTGGCCCGGCCCGATCAAGGCACGTGAAGCCGGTTCTTAACCCCGAGCACATGATATTCGAACAGGCACCAGACAAAGGCGGCCGCCGAATAGACGTAATAGACCTGATGGTAGAGGAGCGAGCCGGCCGCGAAGCCGAACCCGCCATTCGCATAGAGAAACCGCGCGAATTCCCAATTGGCCGCCAAGGCAAGCGCCGCGAGCGCCAGCGTCGCGGGCCAGATCCCCGGTGCGAAGGGCAGCGCCATGATCGACAGCACCAGCAACCCCGCGATCCCCGCCTTGGTCTTCTCGGCATGGCTGGTGTTGAGATCGTTGGCCACTCCTTCGCGCGCGATCATGAGGCGCGACCAGGGCAGCGCCCGGCGGAAGATGTCGGTATGGATCGCATTCTTTGGCGTCCAGACCTTCAGATGCTTGCCGTGAAGCGTGGGGTCCAGAACGATCCGTCCACCAGCGCGGCGGATGCGGTAGCCAAGTTCGATATCCTCGATAGAGGGAACGCGGTAGGTCTCCACGTCGAAACCGCCGATCTTCAGGAACATGTCCTTACGGACCGCACCGCAACCGGCCCAGAAGGTCTGCGCGTCGCGTTCGGCCGTCTGGTGATAGAAGCGGTGCATCAGGTTCTTGTAGCGCGAGAACCAGTGCGCGCCGTCCGGGGCGGAATCGTAAGACCCGAAAACCGCCGCCACGCCCGGATCGGCGAAGGCCGCATGAAGCTTGGTCGCGCCGTCCTCCCAGGCGATGACATCGCTGTCGACGAACCAAAGGACGTCGCCCACCGCGTGCTCGGCCGCTAGGTTGCGCGCGAGGCCCGGCCCGCCATTCTGCGGTGTCGTCAGCACCTTCGCGCCCAGGGTCCGCGCGACCTCGGCCGTGGCGTCCGGCGACTGGTCGTCGACGACGAGGATCTCGGCCACCTCGCCGCGCGCCTGCATCGCCAGCAGGGGTGCCAGCACCCGCGGCATCAGCGCCTCGGCCTTGTAGGCCGGCATCACCACAGAGATCGTCACGGCACCGGAAGCACTCATCTCGGCGCCTCCGACTCGGCGTCAAACCGGCGCGCCCTTTTCGCGAAGATCACCAGCACCGTGGCGATCAAAGGCAGGAGCCAGACCACCCTCGCCCCATAGCGCGTCGATGGCTGCGAGATGCCGCCGCAGACGAGCGCATTGGCCAGGATGCCGAGGATCACCATCACGGCAAGCGCCTTGATCTCGCCCGGAACGCGCCGCGGCAGGAGGACGAGCGCAAGAATGATCAGAAGCGACACGACGTAGAGCACCTCGTGCCATGTCGTCAGCGGTCCAATCCAGCCGGTGTCGCGGGTGATCCGGCCGTGGTCGAAATCGCTGAAGGCGAGCCCGCTCACCCCTTCGTTCTGGGCCACGATCTTGTCGGTGGGGATGGTCAGATCCACCGCCACCCAGCCCGACTGGATGAACGTGTTCTTGAGGAAGGCGGCGATGGTCGCCATCGGCTGATCCGCCAGCACGTCGAAGAAGAAACCGATCTGGTCGTCGGCCACCGCCTTCTGGTCAGCAGGCGTCATGAGCCGGAAAGACCCGAGCCGCGCCGACGTCTCGAAGACGATATGCGTCGCAGTGATGCGGTAGGGGTCGTCCGACCACTGAAGGGCAGCATGCAGCTTGCAAGTCGGGATGTGTTCGTCGGGGCAATGCTTGTTGAGATAGGTCATCCCCGGCCCGTCCTGGATCAGCCGCGCGGTGATATATGGTTTGATCACCACCTCGGCGTCCGACACTGCCTTGGCGGCCGAGCGCAGAACGCTCTGCTCGGCAAATCCGATACCGACAATGAACAGCACCATCGCGGGTGGCAGCCACCAGCGCCTGCGCGACAGAATCACCGAAATCAGCGCCGAAGCCGGCACCATCAACATACCGATCGCAAGGTGCGACAGATGCGACACGATCGCGAAGGCGCCAAGCGCGACGGCCAGCAAAAGCTCCCACGGACGCATGTGGCGGCCGAAGACCGTCAGCGTTGCGACGACCATCAGAAGGACCGGCGCGAACGTGTCGGGCATCAGATAGGCGACGAAGAAGGGCATCGACCCGAGGCCCGCGACGATGATCGGCATCGCCACGGCCTGCGATACCGGCACCGGCAAGCCCCAGCGTCGGGCCGCAACACGCATGGGCAGCCAGACCGCGATCAGAATCGCCAACACGTTCAGGAAAATGAGCCCTTCAAGGGCATGCAGACGTGCCAGCAGTCCGGCCGCGATCGCGTAGACGCTCGACCGCGATCCATCGACCGTGTTCTCGGCCGCGATCTCGGTCGTGTCCGGCGGCGCAATTCCGGCTGCCGCATTCGCTGCCTGCTCGGCGGCCAGCTTCTCCGTCCGCGCCGCAAGCGGCGATTCGCCCCTGATGCCAAGCTGGCGCAGCGCCGTGTGGCCTTGCGAGATGTAGCCGACCGTGTCGAAGTAAAAGAGCGGCCGCCCATTCACGAGAAACACGCTGAGACAGGCCAGGACCGCGAGAGCGATCCACAAGACCACGCGCCCGAGGCCCGACCGGCCCGACATCGATCCGCTCTGGTCAGCCATTTCCGCGCCCCTCCGTCTCAAGCAACTCCTCGCGGAGCACCGTGAAATAGGCAATCGTCCGCTTCAGCCCGTCGCGCAGCTTGATCTCGGGCTCCCAGCCAAGGGCACGGCGGGCGAAGCCGATATCGGGCTGCCGCTGCACCGGATCGTCATGCGGAAGCGGCTCGTAAACCAGTTCCGAGCGGGAACCGGTCAACTCGATCACCGCCTCGGCGAGTTCGCGAATGGACATCTCGACCGGATTGCCGATGTTCATCGGCCCGGTGATCTCGTCGCCGGTTTCCATCAGGCGGATCAGTCCCTCGATCAGGTCATCCACAAAGCAGAACGAGCGGGTCTGGCTGCCGTCCCCGTAAATCGTGATCGGTTCGCCCGCCAGGGCCTGCATGATGAAGTTCGACACAACGCGACCATCCTGCGGATGCATCCTCGGGCCGTAGGTATTGAAGATGCGCGCGACCTTGATCCGGAGCTTGTGCTGGCGGTGGTAGTCGAAGAACAGCGTCTCGGCGCAGCGCTTGCCCTCGTCGTAACACGACCGGAAACCGATCGGATTGACGTTGCCCCAATAGGCTTCGGTCTGCGGATGGACGGTCGGATCGCCGTAAACTTCCGAGGTCGACGCCTGCAGGATCTTCGCGCGAAGGCGCTTCGCCAACCCCAGCATGTTGATCACGCCGTGGACGGAGGTCTTGGTCGTCTGAACCGGATCATGCTGGTAGTGCACGGGGCTTGCCGGGCAGGCGAGGTTGTAGATCTCATCGACCTCGACATAGAGCGGGAAGGTCACGTCGTGGCGCATGATCTCGAACCGCGGATTTCCCAGCAGATGGGCGACGTTCGAGCGGCGCCCTGTAAAGTAGTTGTCGATGCACAGGACGTCGTGACCGGCGTCGAGGAGCCGCTCGCAGAGATGCGACCCAAGAAAACCAGCGCCCCCGGTCACGAGAATACGCTTGGAGATGACGCTCATCGTCCGCCTTCCTTCTTGCATCCGCCGGCGCGGAGCATTCTCCAATTGTCATTGGTCATGGACCGACGGCCCAAGACCTCAGCATCCCGGCACGCGCCAGACGAAATCCCGCCCGTGCTCTCATACCCATCTGACAAGATTATGGCATGCCGCAGTGCGGCGCGAGGGTTTTCCGAGGCAACGGGCATGGCCGCGCGCCGAGCCATCCGCACGGACCATATCCCGACTGATGCAGGGCCTGTGGCGACCTTGCCCGCCGCGGACTGCCGCATGGCGTTTTCGCAAAACGTCTCGGTCATCAAATCGCTTCCCAAACCGTCGCCTTCTGGTGGCGCCTCAGCGCCGCGTCCTGGCGGTCACTGCAGCCTGAATGCGCTGCCTCAGTCCCGACCAACGACAATACCCTGTCAAAATCTCACCTTATCAAATCCATTTGCCGGAGACCTTTCCCGGCTCGCTTGCATGTCACAATCGACCTCGGCACCAAGCAGGCGTCCCGAACTGGTTTCTATCAATTCGCCTGCACCTTGGCACGGAATCCCCGATTTCACCGTCCGGTGGTTTCTCGGGCATCCACCACCAGCAGAGTTGGTCAACACTAATGACGGCGCAGAAACAATCGCACCCGGTCGGAAGGAGCGCAATGCCGCAATTCCTGCCCTCGCCCGGCGCGGTCCACCCCGAACAGGAGCCGCAGAGCGCATTTTGACGCGTGGCATCGCCACCCCTTCACCGAGCGCCCCTTTCGCAAGCCGTTTTAAGGGGTTAAGATGTCACCAGTTGCGAAAAAACCAGGTTCCCATGCTGATTGAAAAGACCGGACTGCCCGGCGTCCTGATCCTCACGCCGCGCCGTTTCGGCGATGCGCGCGGCTGGTTTTCCGAGGTCTGGAATCATCAGGTTCTGGCCAAATCCGGCATCACCGTCGATTTCGTCCAGGACAACCATTCCTATTCGCGTGACGTCGGAACCGTGCGCGGGCTGCACTACCAGTCGCCGCCGCACGCGCAGGCCAAGCTCGTCCGCTGCGGCAGAGGCCGGGTCTTCGACGTCGCCGTCGATATCCGCAAGGGCTCTCCCACCTTCGGAAAATGGACGGGAGAGGAGCTTTCGGCCGAGAACGGCAAGCAACTCTTGATCCCCGCGGGTTTCCTGCACGGCTTCGTCACCCGCGAACCGGACAGCGAGCTTCTCTACAAGTGCTCGGATTTCTACGCGCCGGACTGCGACGGGGCGGTGCGATTCGATGATCCCGATCTCGGCATCGACTGGGGCATCGATCCGGATTCGGCGATTCTGTCCGAAAAAGACCGCGCCGCACCGCTTTTCCGCAATTTCGTCACACCCTTCGTCTACGAGGCCTGACATGAAGGTTCTCGTGACAGGCGGCGCCGGTTTCATTGGCTCGGCGGTGGTACGACACGCAGTGCGTGCCGGCCATACCGTCGTGAACCTCGACAAGCTGACCTATGCGGGAAGCCTTTCCAACGTGGCCGAGGTGGCCGAAAGCCCGCGCTATGCGTTCGAACGCGCCGATATCTGCGACCGCAAGGCCGTGGACGCGATCCTGTCCCGGCACAAGCCCGACGCGATCATGCACCTCGCCGCGGAAAGCCATGTCGACCGTTCGATCGACGGCCCCGCCGCGTTCATCGAGACCAATATCACCGGCACCTACACGATGCTGGAAGCCGCCCGCGCCTACTGGACCGCCGCCGGCAAGCCCGAGACCTTCCGCTTCCACCATATCTCGACCGACGAGGTCTTCGGCTCGCTCGGCCCCACAGGCAAGTTCACCGAAGACACGCCCTATGACCCGCGCTCGCCCTATTCGGCGTCGAAGGCGTCCTCCGATCATCTCGTCCGCGCCTGGCATGAAACCTACGGGCTGCCGGTCGTTCTGACGAACTGCTCGAACAATTACGGGCCCTACCACTTCCCCGAAAAGCTGATCCCGGTGGTGATCCTGAAGGCGCTCGCTGGCGCGCCGATCCCGATT